>CAYTFF010000034.1:1048-3609 GCA_964437045.1 uncultured Dehalococcoidia bacterium | reverse complement strand
GGAGTTGCTGGAGGTATAGTTGGTGTTATTATACAAGGGATTAGAAGAGCAGAACTTACAGTTGGTGAAAGAGTTGCAGTTATAGGACTGGGCCTAATTGGACTAATAACCATTCAAATCCTAAAAGCATATGGATTCCCAATATTAGGAATGGATATCAACCCAAAGCAAATAGAAACAGCAAAGAAGTTAGGTATTCGTGAAGCTCTATTTTTGGATGGTAAAAATTCCATTCCTGATGTGGAATCATTTAGAGATGGATGGGCAGATGCCGTAATCATTACTGCAGCAACGGAAAGTACTCAGCCTATAGAGCTTGCTGGAGAAATGATTAGAGAGAGAGGTCGTGTCGTAGCAGTTGGGGATATTGGTATGAATATACCACGACGTATCTACTATAAAAAGGAGGCTGATTTTAGAATTTCACGTAGCACAGGACCTGGCCGGTACGATAAAAATTATGAAGAATTGGGGATAGATTACCCTATTGCGTACGCTCGTTGGACTGAAAAAAGAAATATGGAAGAATTTCTGAGATTACTCAGTCTGAAATTAATCAATATTAGAGATCTAATCACCCATACCTTTGATATTTCCAATGGAGAAGACGCCTATAAACTAGTAATGAATACTCCCAAAGACAATCCGTTTGTAGGGGTAGCAATAAAGTATTCAGATCAACCAGAGAAAAGTTTAAAGGATACGATAGTATTCCAGAAAACAAATCGGACTACTAATTTATCAACGTTGAACATTGGAGTAATTGGCGCCGGGAATCATTGCCAAAACGTACTTTTACCTGGTATACAACGACTCAAAAAAACTCGTGTAAAAGCAATTTGTTCAGCAACAGGGATCAATCTTAATAATTTATCAAATAAGTATGACTGTGATTATATTACGACTAATTATAAAGAAATACTGAATGACAATTCTATTGACGCTGTAATTATAGCAACTCAACATAGTATGCACTCTTCAATAACGATTGAAGCACTCCAAAAGAATAAACATATACTTGTCGAAAAGCCTTTAGCAATATCTATAAAGGAACTAAAGGATATAAAAACGCAATACGAAAAATCAGATTGCATATTGATGACAGGCTTTAATCGTCGCTTTTCAGATAATGTGACAAAAACAATTGAACATTTTGGTACCCGTAAATCACCTCTTTTAATGAACTATAGAATAAATGCTGGAGAATTAGCTACAGAAAACTGGCTTTTAAATCCTTTAGAAGGAGGGCGGATACTAGGGGAAGTTTGTCATTTTATAGATCTTTTACAATTTATTAGCGGCTCTTATCCCACTAAAATTTATGCTACAAAAAGTCCAATAATGACTTCGAAAAATGACTCAAATGTAATAGTAAGTATCGATTTCAAAGATGGTTCAAGAGGTTCAATCAATTACGTTACAAGTGGTCCTTCACGTATACCTAAAGAATATCTAGAGATTTTAGGAGATAATAAAGGGGCAATAATTGATGATTTCAGTAGATTGGACCTTTATGATAAGAATTCTAAAAAGACATCCCGAATGTTTTCTAATGACAAGGGGCATAACCAAGAGTTAGCAAGTTTTGTCAATGCAATTTTTAATAATACTGCTCCACCTATTCCACTAGAAGATTCTATAATAACTACTCTGTCTACTTTAAAAATATTAGATTCATTAGAAAAATCTTTACCTATATCAGTAGACTTATCAGAATTAGTACCTCCAAAAGATTAAAATGCCACAAGCTAATAGATTTGCAAAAGACTTTACTACACAGAATCATGCAGCTGTAGCGTATTATGACCATACAAAGGTCGACTACAACAAAGCCCAATCGCTTATAGCCGAAACTTTTAAATTACTAGGCATGGATAAATCCAATGAAGATACTGATATGTGGAACCCGTTAGGAGTATTAATAAATAATGGTGATACGGTACTACTAAAGCCCAATCTAATTAAAGAGTCACATATATCAAGAACTGATCAATGGGAACAAATTGTAACCCATCCAGCAATAATTAAAGCAGTGCTACACTATGTATTCAAAGCACTTAATGGTTCTGGAAAAGTTATAGTGGCGGATGGTCCTCAAACTGACTCTAGTTTCTCGGAGATTTATAAACGACTTGACTTAGGTTCTATCAAAGATGAATGCTATAGACTATATGGACAAGAGATAGACATATTGGATTTAAGAGAAGAAGAATGGATTGCGGTCAATGGGGTAATTAAGGAACGTACTAAACTAAAGGGCGATCCAAAAGGTTATTTAGAGATTGATCTTAAGGATGCCAGTGAGTTTAGATGGGATAATGGTAATAAAAAATACTACGGTGCTGAACCAAATTATAGAGGCGCCCAATCGGTACACACTGGCACAAATCATTCTTATCGTGTAAGTGCTTCAGTTTTAAAATCCAACGTTGTAATAAATCTACCAAAACTCAAAACCCACAAAAAGACCGGAGTTACGCTAAGCTTAAAAAACCTAGTTGGGATCCATGGGGATAGAAATCGTTTACCTCATCATTCCATGGGCATCCCAGCAGAAGGGG
>CAYTFF010000034.1:0-1038 GCA_964437045.1 uncultured Dehalococcoidia bacterium | reverse complement strand
AATCCAATCTATAGTAACAAGAATATTGCATAATTGGATGTTTTTACGGGGAACTAGCGGAATGTTGGAACAATATTTAAAGACATTAGGATATAAAATATTTGGCAAAACTGAGAGTGTAATTAGAAGTGGTAATTGGCATGGTAATAATACCACTTGGCGGATGGCCTTAGATTTAAATAAAATTCTTTTCTACGCGGATCAGCATGGAGTTATGAATGACCAACAACAACGCCGATATCTGACTATTATTGATGGAATAGTAGCTGGTGATGGCAATGGACCAATGGCGGCAGATCCACGGACTTGCGGTTTAGTAGTAACGGCGTTAAATCCTGTAGCAGCTGATTGTGTAGCAGCCCATATCATGGGATTTGATATAAATAAAATCCCACTAATTTACAACTCCTTTAAAATACAACAATATCCACTCTCAAGCTTTAAGTTACAGGACATAAATAGTATTTCAAATACCCACATGTTTAACAAGGCAGTTTTAAATATACCCCTAAAAGATACCTTCATATTTAAACCACACTTTGGCTGGAATGGCCATATAGAACTCACTTGAAAGTTTTAGACTAGTTCAAAATGACCTTAGAGAATAAGTTAACCTACTGGATTTATCAGAATAGTCCCATTTGGCTTCAAAATGTAATGGTAAGTTCCTTGGGGATGTTGGAAAACCAAAGACGATTTAACAACGAATTTGAAAGTTTTTCAGAATTCCTAAGTAAATCTAAAGAATTTTCCATCAATGAAGTTGTCGAATATCAAAGATATAACCTCAGAAAACTCATCAATCATGCATACAAAACAGTTCCTTATTATTATCACCTATTTAAAAATCTGGGAGTAAATCCAAATGATGTCAAAAATGAAGAGTAATTAAAAAAACTCCCGATGCTAACAAAAGAAATGTTAACCCGTAATTCTCACTCACTTATTTCAAACAGTATCCCCCGAAAGGAACTTATTCCAGTACACACTAGTGGCACTACAGGGAGTGGTTTACAGTTTCCAACGAGCCAGACAGCA
>CAYTFF010000033.1:3899-10362 GCA_964437045.1 uncultured Dehalococcoidia bacterium | reverse complement strand
TTAATTACTTGCGGATCTACTCGGCTCATTAATTTTCGAACAGCTTGCCAAGCTTTTTGTTCAGTAGAACGTACTACCACTTGAAGACGAACCGCATATCGCAATTTACGATTAAAACGTCTAGCACGACCCTTAAAATCATCAATATTAACCTTTATTCTTTCCGGAGTATCACCCTGAAATAAATGCACATCACCATGATCAGCTGAAATAATTCGTGCTATTTCAGAAGTGCCGACAAAATATAATGGTGGGCCGGATTTTTGTATTGGTTTCGGTTCCGATACTGCATCTTCTACGCTCATATATTTGCCCCGAAACGTTGTCCGTGCCTGAGTCCAAAGTAACTTCCATAATTTCACTGATTCCAAGGTACGTTCATAACGAGAATCATGATCCAACTTTTCTCCATATTGTTCCTCAATAGATCCCCCGCCAGACGTGACATTAATAGCTAAGCGTCCATTGCTTATCTGATCAATGTCTGAACACATTTTCGCAAATAAAGCAGGATGTATCTCTCCTGTTTTAAAAGCCAGTAGAAGTCGTATACGTTTTGTCATAGCAGCAAGCACAGAAGTAGAAACAATCGATTCTGCTCTCGGAGCATCTTCTGCAAATAAACTATTTTTGAAAGATGTCGGCACCAAAACAATTTCGAAACCAGCTTTTTCAGCCGTCCTTATAGTTTCGACTATATAATTAATATTTGGAGTTATCTCTGGAACCAATGTTCCAACATGTTCTGAATCACCATCTAGTGGTACTGCCCAACCCCATTCAATTTTCCCCATTTCAACCCACCTTCATTACAAGTAATATGGAAAATCTACGAATATGCTATCAGTTGAAGAACATATTTCGCAAATTCGTTATTTATTCAGCCTAAATTAATGTAAATGGTGCATTTATTATCATCTCAAGATATTTTTAAAGTAGGGCTAAACTTCCAATAAAGGCTCTTTTATAATTTCATCGGGTGGCGTTGCAGGATAAAATAGTTCCCCAGGAATATTGGACATATATAGTTTATTTGTTCCGCGAGAAGTTTTGATCCATCTTCTTGGTGGAGGAGTTTTAATTGCAAATACTTTAAAATTACCAGATACAGTATGCCTAAGCCCTGGCCCCCAATAAAAGAGGTCACCTTCCTGAGCTCGATAGATACCACCTGTATCTAAATCTTCACAAATCATCTCTCCTTCCAATATCAGAACCACTTGGTGCCATTTATGATTACATTTTACTGGGGTATCCCCTGAATGAGTAGCCACTATAACATCAAGTACTAAATCTGATTCAACTGGGTTAATTAGCGCACCGTCATATACCTCTCCATGTTCTACAGTGCCGGAGGCTGGCATCTGATTAACTGTCATTGGTGAAACTCTAGTCGCCCCACGAATGAATTTCATTCTGACCCTTTTGGGTTCCTGAGGTTCAGGATTTTTATACTCATCAGCAGGAGTACCTGGATAAAGTATCTCATTATCTAAATTGAGCATTTCAATGCCCTTTTTCTTTTCTTCAACTCTTATCCAACGATTAGCGACGGGTGTTTTTACGAAGTAGGCAGTAAAAATACCTCCCAGCCTCATGTGTAAACCTGGGGCCCAATAAAAAAGATCGCCTTTATGCCCTTTATATACACCACCTGTATCTAGGTCTTGAACCACCGCTTCTCCACTAAGTATCAAAGCTGTCTGGTGATACCAAAAATAGTAATCCAACGTCTTTCTTGAAGGATGTTCAGCTAGGCCAGACGCAAAGACCATATTAGTATCTACCGAGTTAATAAGGTCTACCTGGCGCCACTTATCCACCTTTAAATCCCCAAGGTCATCTACTTCAACTAAAGGAGCTTTCATAGCCCCTCTTATAAATTTAAATTTTGTACCGGTATATTCAAGTGGTCTTGGCCCGTAAGTTACCATGCTAAACCTCCTTTACCTATGAAAATAGATGTCTTTACAATATCAACCGACAAAAATAATGAATAATTAGGCAATTACTAAACGTTTTATTTGTTTGAATTTAATCTCAATTCTAATAATTTAATGTCTTCGCTACTAAGATTAAAATATTTTGCTTCAGGATGATGGAACACTAAAGCACTAACTGAACCTTCTGGATCCATCATAAAGCCATCCGTAAGATGAACATTTATATTTTGACCCGGCTCTAAAAGGTTCCATAACTGGCCTTGATCTTCGAGACGTGGACAAGCAGGATAGCCAAAAGAATAGCGCTTACCATGATACCTGCCCTGAAACATATCCTTGTTAGTAATACCTTCAGGGTCACTAATCCCCCACATATTTCTCATCTTTTGATGAAGCAATTCAGCAAAAGCCTCGGCCCCTTCTAAGGCCAATACTTGAACGATATGCGAAGCTAGGTAATTTCCTTCTGACTTTAATTTATCAGCCAATGTTCTAACATCTGGCCCAATAGTAGTCACAAACATTCCAATATAATCAGGTTTCCCTAAATCTCTACTAAAAAGATAATCAGATAAACACAGCCCATCACCGGAAGATTGACGTCCAAACCTAAATCGCTCTAAAACCTTAAGTCCTTCTGAGTCAAGTATAACCACATCATCACCTTCTGATGCAGCCTTGAAAAACTTGTAGACTGCATTAGCAGAAATATAGGAATTGCTAAAAATAATATCCTCAGCTTCCTTTACACTTTCCTGTAATTTCAAAGCTTTTGAGTCTCTATCACTGAGAGCTTGCTCAAACTTTCCCTTGAAGCCCAGATGTCTATTAAAAAGCATAACTGGATTGATATAGCTGAACACTTCCGCTAAATTATAACCCTTTATAATATGTAACTTGAGATCTGGAGGTGCTAAGGATTTATCCAACTGTCGTACAGCTACCCTCGATGATTTATTATTAATAGCATCTTTCCTAGTCTGCTCTTTTACAAGTTGATCTTTTTGAAGCCTCTGGCTTTCAAGAACTAATTCTTCTGCTAATTTTTCTCTTTCATCTTCCTTTACCAAAATACCAGCTAGATCAAGGCCATTCATAGCATCTTTTGCATAAACCACCATACCCTGATATTCAGGAGAAATTCGTAGCCTAGTGAATCGATTAGTTAAGGCAGCCCCCCCCACTAAAACTGGAATATCAATACCCGCATTATTAAAATCTTTTACGGTATCTACCATCATTTGTGCTGATTTTACTAATAGACCTGACAGACCAATTATGTCTGGCTTATGCTCAGTATAAGCTTCAATTAATTCTTGTGGAGGGATCTTAATGCCTAGATTAATTACCTTATACCCATTATTAGAAAGGATAATTTCAACTAGATTCTTCCCGATATCGTGTACATCACCTTTAACCGTTGCAAGTACAATTTTACCTCGTCCACCAGTATCATCTTTATCCATATAGGGTTCTAATTGAGTAACAGCAGCCTTCATTGCCTCAGCCGACTGTAAAACTTCCGCAACAATCAGTTCATTCCTTCCAAATAATCTGCCGACCTCATCCATACCATCCATCAAAGGACCATTTATAATTTCTAATGGCTTCATGGTATTCAGCAAATCATCAAGATCTTCCATCAATCCTTCTTTAGTTCCTTCTATAATGCAATTGGCAATACGTTGATTAATAGGGATTGACTTGCGATCAATTGTCGTTGTCTGTACCCTACGTTCTCTAAAATGATTAGCAAAGTCTCCAATGGGATCTTCACCATTCCACCAAATCAAATTCTCGGCTAGCTTACGTTCCTCTTCTGGAATAGAGCCATAACGAATAAGCCTTTCCGAATTAACTATTGCACCATCAAGACCAGCCTGAACCGAATGATAAAGCATCACTGAATTAAGAACTTCACGACCAGCTGGCGGTAGGCCAAAGGATACATTTGAAATACCCAAGATCGTTTTACACTTGGGTAGCTCTTTCTTTATAAGCCTAACTCCCTCTATAGTTTCTACTCCAGCTCCAATATAATTTATATCACCGGTACCAACTGGAAAAACTAAAGGGTCGAAAATGATATCTTCTGGTTTAACACCGTACTTCTCTGTCAGAATTTTGTAGGACCTTTCAGCAATTTCCAACTTACGTTGACGAGTAATGGCTTGGGCCTGTTCTTTATCATCATCTATACAACCTACAATTAAAGCTGCGCCAAACCGTTTAGCTAAAGGTACTACTGCTTTAAAACGTTCCTCTCCATCTTCCAGATTAACTGAGTTAATAATACTT
Source organism: uncultured Dehalococcoidia bacterium (assembly GCA_964437045.1). Lineage (GTDB taxonomy): Bacteria > Chloroflexota > Dehalococcoidia > Lucifugimonadales > CAYTFF01 > CAYTFF01. Next base: position 6,121 of record CAYTFF010000033.1, on the reverse strand, counting down.
TTACCTGGCGTACGTTTTAAAGCCTCTTCAATGACATTAGAGTCAGTTGAATCTATCATAATTGGTACTTTAATTTTTTTTGTTAACATCCCCAGAAATTCAACCATATCCTCAACCTCATCCCTGTCAGGGTCCTGGAGACAAACATCCATTATATGAGCGCCCCTTCTTACCTGCTGGCGTCCAATTTCCGATGCTTCCTCAATTTTCCCTTCTGCAATAAGGTTCTTAAATTTCCGACTTCCAAGAACATTGGTCCTCTCACCAATAATCACAGGCCTCGTATCCTCATCAATAGTGAAAGGTTCTAGCCCGGACACAGTCGTATAGGATATATCAACAAGTAATCTTGGAGGTTTATTGTCTACAATTTTTGCCAGTTGGTTTATATGTTTTGGTATTGTTCCACAACAACCTCCTATAACATTGACCCATCCCTGATCTATATAAAAAGACATCGTTGTAGCAAGCATTTCTGGAGTTTCATTGTAGTTACCATCCTCATCAGGTAAGCCTGCGTTTGGTATTGCAGTTACCGGGAATCTAGATATCTGTGAGAGAGTACGAAGATGATCTCTCATAAACTGTGGTCCAGTGGCACAATTCATGCCTATCCAAAGCAAATCTCGATGAGCTACCGAAGTATAGAATGCTTCAATATCCTGTCCACCTAAAGTAGTTCCCATGGTCTCTATGGTGCACTGTACAGCGATTGGAATCTCTATATTGGTTTCAGCAAAGGCACGATCTATACCCTCTAAACCAGCTTTGACATTCAGTATGTCTTGAGACGTTTCAAGCAGAAGTAAATCAACGCCTCCATCGATTAGACCAGTAACTTGTATACGGTAATGTTCAGCTAGTTCATCCCAAGTCACTCCTCCAGTAACTGAGATAGCCTTAGTTGTAGGGCCCATTGAGCCAGCCACGAATCTTGGTTTTTCTGGTGTTGAAAACTTGTCTGCAATGTCGCGGGCAATCTTAGCGGAAGCCTGACTTATTTCAAAAGCCACTTTACCTAAGCCATACTCATCAAGAACTAAAGGGGTACTACCAAAAGAGTTAGTCTCAATTATGTCAGCTCCTGCTTCTAAGAAGTTACGGTGTATACTCTCTATTGCTTCAGGCTTGGTGATGTTAAGGTTTTCGTTACATACCTCATAATCTTATCCACCAAAATCTCTATCAGTAAGATTTAGATTCTGAATACTAGTGCCCATTGCACCATCTACTACTAATATTCGCTGCTTAATAAGTTTGTTAAGTTGTTTTATACGTTCTACTCTATCCATTTTAAATTATCTTTAATCACTAAATATAAAAAATCTTAATTTCATTTGCTGCTAGCCACAGATATGCCACCACAACATATAAATGGGGTTAAAAGAGATCCTCCTACCCATTCAGCTTTATCACTAATATCTATCAAATTATTTAATGCTGTATAAGTATTACCAGATATCATCGTATCTTTAACTCTTCCAACTATCTCTCCTCTTTCTATCTTATATCCTAATAAGATATTTGCCTTAAAATCTCCTCCCAACATATTACCCTGACCAGCCCCTAATAAACCATGAACTAGTAGTCCATTATCAATACTCTTAATTATTTCATCTTTAGGAGTATCGCCTTCATCTACTACTAACATAGCAGATCCTGGAGAAGGAGGTGTTCCCAGTGAACGTTCAGCACTAGCTGTTGTGTCAACGTTAGCTAAAGCTGCAGTCTGTAGATCATAAAGGAAATTTGTAACAACCCCTTTGACCAATAATGGCACTTTCTTACTGGCCACTCCTTCATCGTCAAATATTCTACTTCCAGAGGCCATACCAATTAGTGGATCAGCTGTCAAAGAGAAACGTGAGTCTACAATCTTCTCATCTAATTTGTTAACCAAAGGGGATGAGCCTTGGAGTACAGATTTGCCATTTAATCCGGCAAGTATTGGAGATAGTAAAACCGAAGCAACTGCCTCTGGTGTAAATAGGACTGGTAGATTACCAACTGGTGCAGGAACGGTATTTGTTGCTAATTCAAGCTGCTCTGAAACAGATGTAACAACACCATCAATTAAGCTTTCAACTTTACAAGATGAATATCCATCCCATACAAAAAGCATATCTGTCCCTCTTATCAATTCACCATTAAGACTCATTCCAAAAATGCTTTTCTTGTACTCTCCAATACATCCATTTGTATTCATCAGACCAAATGTTACT
>CAYTFF010000033.1:0-3889 GCA_964437045.1 uncultured Dehalococcoidia bacterium | reverse complement strand
ATTTATACTTCTTTATCATTAGCACTCCTTAGTATTGTTACTTCAGTTTTACTAACCGTCGCATCCCATGACACTTCCGGCCAATAATTTATAGCCCCATCAATAAGGCTTTGCCCATACGAAGCTAAATCCTCAGTTGAAACTTGACTTATCTGGGAATCGAATACCTCTAGTGACCTATAAGACATTTTCCTTGGAAATTCCAGTTTTGCTGCAGGCCCAAAAGAACTGATTGACAATGCATTTTCTATAAGCACATTCAAATCATCTAAGTTTGTAGTAGAAGAAAAACCTATTTTGCCATCTTTTATAACCCGTAACGCAATACCTGAAGTTTCCCTAGACTGTATTTCTTTCAAATTGTTAGCTTCAAAATTTACTGGTGTACTTTGTTTTGTAACCCAGAATAGCTCTGCAGCATCAGCCTGCTTAGATACTTTGGAAATCAAGTCTGCTCTAAACCCAAGATCTCTAATGTCTACCAATTAACTTCCTCCAACCAGACATTTCTGTATTCTAATATGAGGGCTTCCATTGCTTACTGGAAGAGGACTTTGCCCACCTTTTCCACATCCCCCTCCCTCATTCATTTCCAAATCATTAGCAATAGCATCCAAATTTTTAAGCGTACTAAACAGATTACCCGAGAGCATTACAGGACGAACCATTTCTTCTATTTTACCATTACGTATCCTGTAAGCTTCACCAGCAGAAAATGTGAACATTTCCATGGAGGTCATCCCGCCATACCAATTCTTAACATAAATTCCGTCTTTAATATCAGATAATATATCTTTAACGGTGTCTCTTCCAGGTTCTAAAAAAGTGTTTGTCATTCTTACTATTGGGGGAAAATTATAGCTTATTGATCTAGCATTACCGGTAACAGCCTCCCCCATCTTTCCAGCAGTTTCTCTAGAATGTAAACGGCCTACTAATTCCCCTTCTTTGATAAGGTAGGTTCTGGTAGCAGCTGTGCCTTCATCATCATATTGGAAACTACCTCTGAGAGAAGGAACCGCCCCTCCATCGACAACATTTAAATGTGTACCTCCAAATCGTTTCCCAAGAACCATTATTTCTTGCAGATGATTATTTTCATAAACATGATCTGCTTCAGACAGATGCCCAAAAGCTTCATGTATGAATACACCTGCTAGTATAGGATCCAAAACTACCGTGTATGGCTTACCATCTACACTCGGAGCAGCTAGCATATCAACAGCTTTTTGTGAAATATCCGCAACATCATCATGTAAAGTTTTAATTAGATTAACATCACCTAAACTACCTACACTAAACCCTGCTTGCTGGACATCGCCATTCCTTTGTGCAATCGCCATAACACGCAGAGTTACATCAATCCTCTCCTGCTCGATATAGCTACCTTCAGAGTTAGCAAAATATCGTTTCTTCCTACTATCCTGATAACCAATTACAGAACTTTGAATATTTGGAGTACTCCAAATAATTTCATTGTATTCGTCTAGATACTGTTTCTTATCTAAAATAGAAATGGTAGCTGGATCTCTTACAATATGAGGCTTAACTATATCTACAACAGGTTCTACAGGTGCTAATTTTCTATTAGGACCATTAACCAGTCTAGCTTGATGGATTGCTTGTTCTACTTTATCTCGTAATTCTGACAATTCATTAAAACAAACAAATCCCCAACCTCCTCCAACAAGGGCGCGAATGTTTCCCCCTTTACCATTATTACTTCCAATGCCATCTAATTCTTTCCCTTGATATCTAATATGAGAAGCTTGACTTTCTTCTACACGAATTTCTAAATAATCAGCATCTTTTCCCTTAATTGCATCTTCTATAAAATCTCTCAATATTGACTTTCCTCTTTTAGTTTTCTAATACATACAAGAAATGTTTTCTTGAGCCCAATAAGAGCCTCATGCTAGAATATAACATCAACTGAGAGTAGCATGCGAAAGGGAACTTCAGCAACCTTAAAGGACAGTCCACAACCAACACCCATTACAGCGTCAAATGTAATGAGGCTTCTCCAGAAAGAATATGGATCCTTTGTCTGGGAACCTCGTCTTGATGCGGTATCTGAATTGGTTTATACGATACTGTCTCAACACACTTCTGATATAAATTCTGAGAGGGCTTTTCTTAAACTTCTAGAAACATTTGGATCACTTGAAGAAGTTTCAAACGCTGATGTCCCTAAAATAGCTAAGTCTATATCTTCTGGAGGCCTCTCCACCATCAAAGCTCCTCGTATAAAAAGAATATTGAATCATATCAAGAATGAGAGAGGATCTCTTAATATAGATTTTTTGAAGGAACTTCCACTTAATGAGGCAAAAGAATGGTTAACGAAACTTCCTGGTATAGGACCAAAATCAGCCGCCGTTATTCTTTGCTTCTCCTTGGGTATGCCGGCTATGCCAGTAGATACTCATATTTATCGAGTTTCCAAGCGACTAGGATTTATAGGATGGAAAACGTCTGTAAATGATGCCCATGATATATTAGAGCAAATGGTTGCACCAAAAAATATATTCCCTTTTCATCTTCTCTTAATAAATCACGGGCGAAAAATCTGTAAAGCCCAAAGACCACAGTGCAACAAATGTGTTTTAATGCAGAAATGTCCATCCAAGATAATATAAAATATTTGCAAATAGAATTCTTTGGATACATTATCGATTGCGTATATAAAGATTGGGGCCTGTACCTATCGAATCGATTTTGAGACAATGTTATAATCACATTTGAACAAGATCAATAACCAAATCTCAATACGTAGATTAAATATTAAGAAGGTGGAGTAATTAGTGAAGATAGGCATTGTAAACGTGACCGGATATGGAGGAATAGAACTGGCACGGATACTATATCGGCATCCTGATGTAGAAATTAAATCAATTACTGGCCGAAGTGCCAATGGAAAACGGATTGGGGATATATTCCCACATTTGTCAGATATCGATTTAGTTATTAAAGAAGAGCTAGAAGATGGACTAGATATTGTCTTTTCAGCACTTCCTCATAAAGCAAGCGCCGAATTTGTTAGTCAATTAATACAGCAGGATTTAAAGGTTATAGATATTAGTGCAGACTTTCGCCTCAACAATTCGACTGAATATGAGACATGGTACAAGACGACCCACCCCTGTCCACAATATTTAGAAAAAGCAGCCTTTGGGCTTCCTGAACTTATGCGAAATGAAATCTCATCTGCCCAATTGGTTGCAAATCCAGGGTGCTATTCGACATGCTCTATCCTAGCCTTAGCGCCAGCAATTAAGGCAGGTATTATAGAACCAGAAATTATTATCGATGGAAAATCGGGGGTTTCAGGAGCTGGTCGCTCCCTTAGCCTTAACACCCATTTTTCAGAAGTAAACGAAAGTATAAAAGCCTATTCTTTAAATGGACATAGGCATTTACCAGAAATAATCCAAGAGCTTGGTAAAATAAATAAATCATCCGATTTAAAAATAACTTTTCTAACACATCTAATACCAATAACTCGAGGGATACTAAATTCTTGTTATGCACCATTGAAGAACGGTGCTATTCAAAGTGGCGAAATTGGGATCCAAGAAGTCCAATCTATTTATAAAGATTTTTATGCCAGTGAGCCATTCACAAAAGTAGTGGATGAACCTCCAACGACCAAACATACTTTAGGAAACAATAATTGCTTAATTTATCCAACCATTGATTTAAGAACAAACCGGTTAGTTGTTATAAGTTGCATTGATAATTTAGTTAAAGGTGCTGCGGGCCAAGCAGTCCAAAATATGAACCTCATGCTAGGTATTCCAGAGACATCTGGACTGGAACAATTATCCATTTACCCGTAAAGTCATTGAATTAGAATCATTTGGCATCTAAAATACTACTGACAACCAAA
>CAYTFF010000032.1:0-10474 GCA_964437045.1 uncultured Dehalococcoidia bacterium | reverse complement strand
GATCGAAGTCGTCTCCAACTAGATGAGTGTCTCCATTTGTAGACAAGACTTCGAAAACTCCATCTGCTAATCGTAGGATGGTAACATCAAAGGTTCCACCTCCCAGATCATATACGGCGATTGTCTGCTCAGTTTCTTTGTCTACTTTATCTAAACCATATGCCAGTGCGGCTGCGGTTGGCTCGTTGACTATTCTACATACACATAGCCCGGCAATGCGTCCGGCATCTTTAGTGGCATTTCTTTGGGTATCATTAAAATAAGCTGGTACAGTGATTACTGCCTGTGTTATGGGTTCACCTAGTTTTGCTTCAGCATCCTCTTTTAGTTTTCTTAGAATCATAGCGGATACTTCTGGCGGAGAATGCTTCTTGTCACCCATTCCTACATGGGCATCTCCATTTTTGGCTGAAGAAACTTTATATGAGACTAGTTTTATGTCACTTGTTACTGATGTATCTTTGTATCGGCGTCCCATAAATCGTTTAATTGAGTAAATAGTATTCTCCGGATTCGTTATTGATTGTCTTTTTGCAACTTGCCCCACATAACGTTCTCCACTTTGGGGATTAGTGGCTACTACAGATGGGGTTGTTCGACTCCCTTCACTATTTTCTATTACCGTTGGTTCTCCTGCCTCCATTACTGCTACACAAGAATTTGTTGTTCCTAAATCTATTCCAATGACCTTGGGCATGTTATGTTTCCTCCTCGCCGTTCTCTAAGTTTAGTTAATTAATTGTGGTATCTGCTTCTTTCCCAACTGTGACTTGAGCTGGGCGTAGCACCTTATCATGAAGTTTGTATCCATCTGTTACTACAGATATTATTTTTCCTTGAGATCCTTCTGGAGCTTCTTCGTAGAATACAGCTTCATGCTCTATTGGGTTAAAATCAGATCCTATGGCTTCAATTATTTTTACACCTTCGGACTCCAGAAATGATTCTAACTTCCGTTGGATTAATTGGATACCCTCAAACCATTGATCTGGTATGTCCTCATTTGACATATGGGAGAGACCTCTTTTGAAATCATCAGCAATACCTAATATTTTCAAAAGGATTCCTGATTTTACATATTTCTCAAGTCCTAATTTCTCCTCTTCAAGTCGGCGTTTATAGTTTATAAAGTCTGCTTGAACTCGTTGAGCTAGATTTCTGAATTGCTCTGCTTCCCTTAGAGCTTCCTCTAGCTCAGGAGATGAATTTAAAGATTCGGTAACCTCGGGATTTGTTTTTGTTACCTTCTTTTTTTTACGCCCCTGGTTTTTGTCAGGTGCCATTAATAGCTCCTCCAACGTAGATTTTTTAGTTTGCTACTTTTCACTATTTAAAAGTGCAAATATGTCAGATAAATGATCATTTAATACATTTCGAGTCTTACCAGGGCTCAAATCATCTAGTTGACTAGCAACGTTAATCAATTTATCAAATAGTGTAAGGACTAGATTAACCCCAGCTATATTTAATCCAAGATCATCCACAAGGTGCTTGATTAGTCTCAGGCGTACAATGTCTTCCTCAGAATAAAGACGCAGCATCCCAACTGTTCTTGTTGGGCTAATAAGTCCTGCTCTCTCATATTTCCGAAGGGTTTGTGGATGCATAGCAAGAAGACGAGCTGCAACACTAATAACGTAAAGGCCTTCAGGTTCTTCTGCTTGCTCCCTAATAATTTCAACATTTTTTGTTATTCTAGTATAGCTAGGTGTTTCAGAATATTTTCTGACCCCTATATTTAAATTTTCCGGTCTGTGGGAAGTCCTGATAATAAATCTTGTTCTGGTCGTTCTGTTATCAAATGTACTCATATCAAACTAGCTATTAATAAAAATATATTGTTTAGTGTATCTTAAACCTTGATGCGCTTTGTGTCAACTTTGAGGATATATTATACCTAAGGTATAGCTTGTATTGAAGCTGAAAGATACTTAACAAATATCTGGCCAGAACCGTTCCTCGTTCCAAGGATCACCTTGCATATGGTATCCTCTTTCTTCCCAAAATCCTGGTTTATTTTGTTCCATAATTTCTATACCATTTACCCATTTTGCACTTTTCCATCCATATAAATGTGGAACTACTAGTCGAAGTGGTCCTCCATGAACCTCATTAAGTGGCTTTCCGTTATGTGAATGTGCAAAAATGACATTGGATTCTTGTAAGTTTTCTAATAGCAAATTGGTGGTATATCCACCATAAGAATGTATCATAGCAAACTTACCCTGGGGTTTACATTTAAATAATTTGTTAATCTCAGAAAATAACACACCAGTCCATGTGTTATTTAAGTTTGACCATTGAGTTACACAGTGAAACGGGGCTTCTATAGTTACTTGAGGAAGGTTCATAAACTGGTTCCAGTTGAATTTTAATTCTTCATTAACTAGTCCAAAAACGGTTAAAAGCCAGTTATTAATGTTTATCTCAGGAGCAGGAACTGCGGTTAGTGCTGGAAACTTTTCTGTGACGAATTGACCAGGTGGGAGGTCTGTGTTATCAGATAATTCTTTAACTTCGGTGATTTTCCCCAATTTGTTTTGCATATTAAACCTTTCAAGGTTGATCTTTTATTCGGTAGAAACTAAGGATGATTTACCTTCATCTGCCTTTATTGCCTCAGTTACAGCTGCAATTGCTACTTCTATTTGATCATCATCAGGTTGTCGGGTTGTTAAACTTTGCATTGCTAAGTTAGGAGCTGTTATAAATTTCACTAGCATGTTTTTAGAGTGTGTTCCACTAAATCGTATAATTTCGTAACTAGCTGCTGCTATTAATGGGATAAGGATAATTCTAGATAATATTCTCCACTCTAATGGAGGTCTGCCTAGGAATGCAAACACTATGATAGCAACTACCATTACCACTAATAGGAAAGCAGTTCCACATCTTGGATGTGCAGTTGGATATTTTCTTACATTTTCAATATTTAAGTCTTCGCCATTTTCTCGTGCATGAATTGTCATATGTTCTGCACCATGGTAAGCAAAAACACGTTTAATATCTGCCATTCTACCAATTAAAAATATATAGACTGCAAAGATGACTAGTCTAATTAAGCCTTCGATAAAATTACTGACTAAGGATGAAGATATATAGGAATCAAAGACTCTTATTGCAAAAAGAGGGGCAATGAAAAAGATCCCTATAGCAAATAAAAGTGAAAATGTAATCATTAACCCTATAGATAATTTTGAAAGTTCCTGGCCTTCTTCTTCTAATTGAACATTAGCTGAATAGCTAAGAGCTTTCATTCCCAATATGAGGGTTTCCGCAAGGATAATCATTCCTCTAATTAAGGGGAACTGTCGAAGCTTACCGGTAAAAATACTGCTGAGTGGATCGGTCTTAAGTATTATATTGCCACTGGGGTTTCTAACTCCTATCGAGGAGTAATGCTTACCCCGTATCATGACACCTTCGATTACCGCCTGTCCACCGTAAAGATGCTGTTTACTCAATAGTTTTTCCTAATGGTTGGTTAATAATAAGATATAAAACTGATCAAAACAAAGCTATCAACATTCGTTATTTGATTTGGCAAATCAAAAATTAATGAATTATAGTATCCAAGAATGTTTGGCTAAACTATTCCAAGTTAAATCTACGCTTCATACGTTCCACTCTTCCTTCTGTATCCACGATTCGCTGTTCGCCAGTAAAGAAAGGGTGGCAACTACTACATATTTCAACTTTCAAGTCTGTTTTTGTGGATCCTGTAACAAAGGTATTGCCACATGAGCACGTTACCTTTACTTCTGAGTGGTATTCTGGATGAATGTCTGTTTTCATTTTTATGTACTCGAATTAATTTATAGGATATACGCTTGCTTTTTTTCTTTCTTTAGTCGCAAACTCGAACTTAACCTGGCCATCAACAAGTGAATAAAGAGTAAAATCTCTTCCTAAGCCAACATTATTGCCTGGTCTGATACGTGTACCCCGTTGTCTCACAATAATTGTGCCAGCAGTTACGATCTGACCATCAAATCGCTTTACTCCCAGTCGTTTTGACTGGCTATCTCTTCCATTTCTTGTACTACCGCCACCTTTTTTATGAGCCATATTACTTCCTCTAACTCTTTTTAGATTTAGCTGTTGGGGTTCGTTTCTTTTCTGTCAATATCTCTTTTATTAAGAGTTCGGTGTAGGGTTGTCGGTGACCATTCTTTTTCCTGTATCTTGTCTTTGATTTATACTTATACACAATTATCTTTCGGCTTCTGGATTGTGCTACTACTTCAGCTACAACCTTGGTGCCTTCAACAACTGGATTGCCCAAAGACAGCTTACCATCTTTGGATATGGCCACTACCGATCCAAGTTCTATATTAGATCCAGGTTCTACAGCCATAGCCTCACCCCTTAAGTTTTTTCCAGGCTCTACCTTATATTGTTTGCCACCTGATTCAATTATCGCATAGTCACCCATATTTAATCACCAACTTATAGATTTTAATCTCTTGGGCTGGAACAAGTCAAGCTTGATAGCATACATATTGTAATTCTAATCAGGTAAATTTTCTTGATTAGGCATATTATATCTATTTAAATATAATCCAGATGAAAGGTCTTTACCGGTTCATTCACATACGTTACAAGTTTTTAGGATTCACTGATACAATTGGAGAGATTAACTTAACAAAGCCAAAAATGTTAGATAGACTATTCTTAGGTTGGCTAAAAGTATTTTGAATGAATTTAATAGATCATTATTGATTGCGTAAAGTAATGATAAGGACCAACATAATGAAAGAAATAAATCTTATATTTGTTCATGGGGCTGGGGGTTCTAGTCTAGGATTCTATTTTCAGACAATACATTTCCCCAATTCTGAAGCTATTGATTTACCTGGGCATCCTAAAGGAGAAATCTGTAATAGTATCGAAGAGTATGTTAAGTGGTTAGATTTTTATATACGGGATAAAGATTATAGAAATGTGGTTTTAGTTGGACATTCAATGGGTGGAGCAATTGCACAATTATATGCAATTAACCATGGAAGACATTTGTCGGGCCTTATCTTAATAAGCACCGGGGCACGCCTAAGAGTAGATCCATCGCTACTCGAATATTTAAAGATTGCGGATCAGGATTTAAGTGTCTGGTTGAATGACTACCGTAATAGCTTAATTGGAATTGATCCTTTAATTAGTCAAGAGTTGATCAGAAAAAAATCCGAGATAGGCCCACTCGTTCAATTAAATGATTTACTTTGTTGTGATAGTTTTGATGCTATGGATCGTATACATGAAATTAATTGTAAGACCTTAGTTATCAATGGAAGTGAAGACCATATTACTCCCGTTAAATATGCCGAATATTTGGTAGATAAGATCCCAAATTCTCAAATCAAGATTATAAGTGGAGCGGGGCATGCTGTTCTTATTGAAAAACCAAATGAGTTAAATCAAGCAATAACAAAATTCATAAATAATCTAGAAAGTGGTTGATTATGCTTGTCTAGGGAAGGTATTGAATATTCTTGCGCAGAAGATTTCCTTAGCTAGTTGATTTAACAGTTTCGGCTCTTACTTGATCTACAATTTGTGAAAAAGCATCTGGATCTCTTAGCGCCATTTCGGCTAGAACTTTTCTGTTTATAGTTGACCCAATTTTTGTTAGTCCATTGATTAGCTGGCTATAAGTGAGCCCATTTTCTCTTGCTGCGGCATTTATGCGAAGTATCCAGAGCCGTCTCATATCACCCTTCTTCTTACGTCGATGCGCAAAAGAATAGGAAAGAGCGTGTAGCATAGACTCTTTTGCTCTACGGAAGAGCTTGTGACGAACACTTCTGTGTCCTTTAGTCAGGTTTAAGACGGCCTTATGCCTTCTTTTTGCTGTGGTACCTCTTTTGACTCTAGGCAATTTAATCTCCCACTAATAAGTACTAGCCGCTATAAGGCAGAAGGGTCTTTATTCGAGATATATCAGAATCACTAACGTGAACAGTACCTGAAAATTGACGCTTTACCTTTGTCGGTTTTTTCCGGCGCAGATGGGAGGCATGGGCCTTCATTCTTACAATCTTGCCCGAACCAGTTACCTTAAAACGAGCCTTGGCTCTTTTGTTTGTCTTAAGTTTTGGCACTCTTTACCCCTTCTTTACTCGCTGTATTGGATGTTGGATTTTCACCTTTAGATTCTTTGTCGGGATTTGGAGAAAGAATAATATTCATCATTCTTCCTTCCATTGTTGGCGCTCTATCTAATCTAGCGTCTTCCTTTAAGTCCTCAGCTACAATTCTAAGGATCTTCACTCCCAAATCAGGATGGGTGATTTCTCGCCCCCTGAACATTATTGAAAGTTTCACCTTGTAGCCTTGGGTCAATAACTTTTTAACTAGTCTAGTTTTAGCTTGCCTATCATGCTCTCCAATTCTTGTTCTAAAACGAACTTCGCGTAGGAGGTTACCTTTTTGAACCTTACTTGATTCACGTTCTTTTTTAGTTTGAACATAGCGAAACTTGCCGTAGTCAAGTATTCTACAAACCGGCGGCGCTGAGTTTGGAGCTACTTCTACTAAATCTAGCCCGCGTTCTTCAGACATATTTAGCGCATCACCCAAACTAACGATGCCTACTTGATTTCCCTTTTCATCAACAAGTCTGACTTCCCTGACTCGGATGTTACGGTTGACTCTATAGTCTCTTGGTATATTCTGCCTCCCCAAACATGTGAATAACTGTGAAACTATACCATACTAGGTATAATGCCGTAAAGAGTTGATAGATAAATTGGATCGAACGAAATTCGATAAATTCTTATGTTCTCAAAAAGCAAAAAAGTATATTTGATTTGACATATATACGAATATTTTGCATAATCCTTTGGACTGTAAATTAAAATCAACATTTAATGGAATAGATTATATAACAAAGTTTAAATAGTCTTTAGCTAGGATTGCTTGATGCTAGTCGTGAATGTAGCGCACTAGTTATTATTAGTAAAATAGGGAGGCATAGTTATGAAATTATTTCACAAAGGTAGTTTATATTTGATCAGCACTGGGTTGATTACATTAATGCTGGTAGTAGGTATTGCTTGTGCGGATGCTGAACCAGCAGCAGCTCCTGTGGCCCCGGCGGCCCCGGCGGCACCAGCAGCTCCAGCAGCAGCTCCAGCAGCTCCTGTGGTTATCATTCCTGGTGCACCTACAGCGATACCAGCTAGAGCAACAGCTACTAGGGTATTGCCTACCGCAACAGCTGTGCAGGGAGCTCAGCGTGAGACGGGCGGCACTCTTAGGCATACGTCTATATTTAAGTTTGATTCTATAGATGGACATCTGAGTAGGAATTTCCAAATGCAGGAAGTCCTCTTTGCAATATATAATAATTTGGTTCAGTTAGGAGCTGATGGCTCCATAACACCGGACCTTGCAACCAATTGGGACTTTTCTGGTGATGGAAAAACAATAACATTCCATTTGCAAAAGGGAGTTAAATTCCATGATGGGACCTCTTTTGATGCGAACTCAGTTAAATGGAATATTGACAGGGTTCTTGATGAAGCAACTGGATCGTCTCAGAGAAAAGTTATTGGTGATACAGTATCTAGTGTTGAAGTAGTAGATAGTCATACTGCTAAGCTACATCTTACTTCACCATCCCGTCCCTTATTAGCTCAATTAGCTGAGAGGGCAGGTCATATCTTATCTCCCACAGCAGTAAAGAGTCTTGGTGAGGATTTTGGTAAGTCCCCAGTGGGGAGTGGTCCTTATAAGATTTCCTCATGGAAGCTTGCAGATGTAAATACTATGACCAAGAATGAAAATTACTGGGAGAGTGGGAAACCCTATTTTAATGAAATTAAGTTACAGGATGTCCCTGACATAAATGTACAAATTGCTATGGTTAGGACAGGGGAATCTGACGTTGTTACTTACGTTACTCCAGCCAGCATACAACAGGTAGAAAATAAAGATGGCCTTAAACATTATGTTATTCCTGGAAGAACTCATGGGTTTAGGTTTGTGGATGAGGTAGAACCTTACACAGATGTGAATGTTCGGAAGGCAATAGGATATGCTTTTAATCCCCAGGAAATTGTTGATGTATACTTCATTGGTAGAGGTACAGCTGCATATAGTATAGCTCCTCCTGGAAGTTGGGCATTTAACCCGGACATAAAAGTATATGACCAGGATATAGCTAAATCCAAAGAATACCAGGTAAAGGCGGGTTATTCAGATGGGATGACAGTACCTATATACTGTAGAGGTACTACCACAGAGCTAACAAGATGTGAAATATTCCAGGTACAGCTTGCTAAGGCTAATATTAAAGCCGATCTGATAACGGTGCCAAAGTCAGATTATTGGGCTAGCTTTAAGTCAATGTATCCCGGTTCAAGGAGTAAGGCTGGTATGTATTATTGGAGTCCGAGAGGGGATCCTCACCAAAGCCTTCACAGGGTTTTCCATTCACTTGGAGGATCCAATGCTGGATGGAATTATAGCAATTCCGAATATGATAGGCTTCTTGATGCGGCTATAAAAGAATATGATACGTCAAAAGCAAAAGCACTTTATGACAAAGCACAGGCGGTTATGTTGAACGATGCTATATTTATTCCACATGCATTTCCACCTGAGTACACTGTCATGAGTGATGACATACAAGGATTTGCTCAGCCACCTGACTTGCGTTTAAGAGTAAAGGAGCTTTGGAGACAGAAATAGTTGCTTTCATAAGCTAAACGAGATAGCTTCTAAATAGATATAAGTGTTTCGGGAGGGGTCTATGGTTAGCGTTAGGTCTGATTCGTTGGTTAAATTAAATATCAATGGAAGGGCTTATAAGCTAAGTGTTGATCCCTCCCGTACTTTATTAGAGGTTATTAGGGACGATCTCGATTTAACAGGGGCCAAAAAAGCTTGTGATAAGGGCGAATGTGGTAGCTGTATAGTACTTTTAGGATCAAAAGGTGTAATGTCTTGTCTCCTACCAGTTAAAAGAGCGCAAGGAAAAGATATTACTACTATCGAAGGTCTGGCTGAGCGTTTTGTTTCGGATGATACTAGTAACAAGATTTCTACCAGTGATATATTGCATCCATTACAACAAACTTTCGTTGAATTAGGGGCATCACAGTGTGGGTTTTGTATTCCAGGGATTATAATGGAAGCAACCGCATTAATTAATAGTAACCCTTGCCCAGAACGTGTAGACATAGAGAAGAGATTATCACGCAATATTTGTCGCTGTACTGGATATATAAAGATAATTGATGCGATAGATCAGGCAGCTAGAATTATGCGAGGCGAAGATATTCCACAAAAGGAATCAAATCCGTCTAGCCGTATATTTGGATTTGGAGTGCAAAGTTTAGATGCGATGGAGGAGGTTACAGGTAAGGCAAAATTTGCTGCGGATCTTAAGATGGAGGGTATGCTATACGCCAAGATACTTCGTAGTCCTCACCATCACGCTAATATTCTTAAGATTGATACCTCTAAAGCTAGAGCTTTAACGGGAGTTGAAGCTGTAGTTAGTGCTAAAGATGTACCAGGTCATGCCGTTATGTTGAATTGTCGTCCTCAATATACTATTTATGCAGAAGAAAAAGTTCGATTCAAAGGGGAGGCAATAGCAGCAGTTGCCGCAATTTCTGAAGAAATTGCCGAGAAGGCAATACAGGAAATAGATGTAGAATATGAAGAAATCCCTCAAATTCTTGATCCTTTGGATGCATTCAAAGAGGATTTACCAAATATACACGAACCTCACAAAAATTGGGATCTAGTTCAGGAAATAGATATAGGGGACGTAGATAAATCTTTTATTAAAGCCCATACCGTAGTGGAGAATATATATACCACTCAACCATGGGAACATGCTGCAATGGAACCTGAAGCAGCTTTAGCCTATCAGGATGAACAAGGAACCATCGTTGTTCATAGTCCCCAACATCACCCATTTGTGGGAAGAGACTGGGTTGCTGAAATACTTGATATACCATATGAAAAAGTAAGGTTTATTTGTCCTTCCATGGGAGGAAATTTTGGAATGCGTGGAGATTTCTTGCATTCTGGATCGGCAGCACTTCTCTCATATAAAACAGGCAAGCCCGTGAAAATAGTATTTTCCAGAGAAGAATCACTGTTGGGTTCTTCCAAATCGCATTCATTTGTTTTGAAGTATAAAACTGGTGTTGATAAGAAAGGGAAGATAGTTGCATTTGAAGCTGAAATTGTAGGAGATGGAGGTTGCTGGATACATCATCCAGAAGCAGGTGAAAGTCGATTATCTACAATTGCCGGCATAGGTGAACTGGTTCCAGGACCGTTTAATGTATCAAATGCTAGGATAAAGGTTTACGAAGTTTGTACAAATAGACCTCGGAGCATACCAATGCGTGGCACCAATATGCCTCAATTAGCTTTTGCTTGGGATTCCCAAATGGATCATTTAGCCAGGATACTTAATATGGATTCATTAGAGTTACGGTTACTCAATGCTGTC
>CAYTFF010000031.1:0-10887 GCA_964437045.1 uncultured Dehalococcoidia bacterium | reverse complement strand
CGAGTCGTTTGAATTGAGTCAATAATAACAATAGCAGGATTATAGGAATTTAGATTATCAACTATAGCATCAATATCTGTCTCAATTAGAAGATAAAATAACTCTCCAGAGATACCAATTCTATCAGCCCTTAATCTGATTTGAACTGCTGATTCTTCACCAGAAATATAAAGAACATTTCCTTTTGTTTTCTTTAATGAAGAAGCAATTTGTAGTAATAACGTAGATTTCCCAATACCAGGTTCACCAGCAAGAAGGCAGACAGACCCATTAACTAATCCTCCACCTAAAACACGATTTATCTCTTCTAAAGTTAATACTAATCTATCAGATTGCTCTATTACAACATTGGATAATTCTTCAGGATCATTTTGTATATACTTTGAAGATTCTTTTCCAAGGTTCGAACTACTAGGTTTAAATTCCACAAAGGAATTCCATTCACCACAGTAGTTGCAATGACCCTGCCATTGCGGGCTATCGTTTCCACACTGCTGACAAACATAAATTGTCGACTCTTTTGTCTTAGCCATGAACAAGATCAGATTTAAGGAGCTTTAATCAAGAATTATATTTTAACAGAACCATTATTATTAAGAAACCTGAAACTAATAGAGTTTCAGGTTTCTTCTAAATTCTTATGAGTTGTTTTTATCTAGCATCACCCTGAAGGAAGAGCAACTTCAGTTCTTAGCACTATCTCATCATCCGAATCTACATCTACTACAACTGTATCCCCTGGACCAATTTTACCTCTTAGAAGTTCTTCGGACAGCTTATCTTCAATATTATCCTGAATCACTCTTCTCAATGGGCGAGCTCCAAAATTGAAATCATAACCTTTTTCAACTAACACTCCCTTAACAGAGTCAGCAACTTCTAAAGATATGCCCTTTTCTAAGAGATTCGTAGATACTTCGCTTAGCATAAGATCTACAATCTGAAGAATATGCTCCTTTGATAAACTATGAAACACAACTTGCCCATCAAGTCTATTCAGGAATTCTGGACGGAAAAATCGCTTAACTTCGTCTAATACTTTCTCTTTCATACGACCGTACTGTTCTTTGTCGCTTTTCCCTTCCTCTGTCTTAAGATTAAACCCTATACCCATATCATTTTTAATTAAATCTGAGCCAATATTACTGGTCATCGCTATTATCGTATTTCTAAAGTCAACTCGACGTCCTCTGCCATCTGTAAGGTGACCATCATCAAATATTTGTAAAAGTATATTGAAAACCTCTGGATGAGCCTTCTCTATTTCATCAAGAAGAATAGTACAATATGACCTTCGTCTCACAGCCTCAGTTAATTGACCTCCCTGATCATACCCCACATACCCAGGAGGAGCACCGATTAACCTAGAAATAGTATGCCTTTCCATATATTCTGACATATCTAACCTAACCACTGCCTCTTCACTACCAAACATAAATTCTGCAAGTGTCTTAACCAAATGGGTTTTACCTACTCCGGTGGGGCCTAAAAAGATAAATCCTCCAATAGGCCTTTTTCTATCTTTAAGTCCTGCCCTCGCCCTACGTACTGCTTTGGATATATATTCAATTGCCTCATCTTGACCAACAACATTCTCATGTAGAGCCTCTTCCATATTAAGAAGGCGCTCTGTCTCTTCTACTGCCAAACGAGTCAAAGGTATTCCAGTCCACATACTTACAACTTCCGCCACGTTTTCATCGGTAACCCGTGGTTTCTCATCTTCATTTTGAGATTCCCATTCCTCTTCAAGAGTTTCGAGTTTAGATATAAGTTTCATCTCACGGTCTCTTAGCTCAGCAGCAAATTCATACTGTTGCCCAGCTATAGCTTCATCTTTTTCTTTTTGAACCGTTTCCAAAACTTTGGCTGCTTCTTTAATCGAAAGCGGAGTAGAACTACTCATTATACGTACTCTTGATGCTGCTTCATCTATCAGATCAATAGCCTTATCTGGAAGAAATCTATCAGGTATGTATCTAGAAGCCATATTAGCTGCACTTCTCAGTGCATCGTCATCAATTAAAAGATGATGATGCTCTTCATATCTACCCTTTATACCCCTTAATATCTCTATAGTTTCTTCTAAACTAGGTTCTTCGACATTAACAGGCTGGAATCTTCTTTCTAAGGCTGGGTCTCTTTCGACATATTTCCTATAGTCATCCAGAGTTGTAGCTCCAATCGCCTGTATTTCTCCTCTAGCTAGAGATGGCTTCAAGATATTCGCTGCATCAACAGCTCCTTCAGCTGCTCCAGCCCCAATCAATGTATGCATTTCATCTATAAACAGTACACAGTTAGCAGAAGCTTTGATTTCCTCTACTACTTTCTTAAGTCTCTCTTCAAATTCGCCTCTATATTTGGTTCCAGCGACCAAGGATCCCATATCTAGAGTCACTAGTCTCTTATTTTGTAAAGTAGAAGGAACATCACCAGTAATTATATTTTGAGCTAGAGCCTCAACTATAGCTGTTTTTCCCACTCCTGGCTCACCAATTAGAACGGGATTGTTTTTGGTTCGTCTACTCAAAATTTGAATAACTCTTTGTATCTCCTTACTGCGGCCGACGATCGGATCAAGCTTATCAGCCTTTGCTGCAGCAGTCAGATCTATACCCAATTGGTCGAGAGTTGGAGTACGACTGGTAGATCTGGTACCACCCTGACTTTGTGCAACATTTTGACTCAAAATACGATTGGTTTCTGATCTAACTTTTTCTAAATTGACTCCAAGACTTTCTAACACTCCAGCTGCTACCCCTTCACCTTCTCGCATTAAACCTATAAGCAAATGTTCAGTACCTATATAGTGATGATTTAATCTCCTGGCTTCATCAACAGCTAGCTCAATAACATTTTTAGCCCTAGGAGTCAGACCAATATCTCCAGCAACTGAACGCTCTCCCCTACCAATTATAAACTCAACCGCCGATCTGACTTTACCCAGTTCAACCCCTAGGCTTGCAAGAACTTTGGCTGCTAGCCCATCGGTTTCTCTGACAAGTCCTAGTAAAATATGTTCTGTCCCTATGTAGTTATGATTAAACCTTTGAGCCTCTTCTTGAGCTAGAGATAAAACCCTACGGGCCCTTTCGGAAAACTTTTCAAATCTACTGGCCATATCCTCTCTCCTAAGTTTTCAGCCCTTACTATTCGTCTGATTTAATGGCTTGTTTAAGACTCAATCCAAGTCTTTTCCTGTCTAATTCTATCTTTAAGATCTTAAGTGAAGTTACATCCCCTTCACTAACTACATCCATCGGATGTTTTACAATAGTATCAGTCAGTTCAGAAATATGCACCAACCCTTCGATCCCATTTTCTAATCGGGCTATAGCACCGAAATCTGTTAGTTTTGTTATAGTTGCTTGCACTACTTGACCTTCATGATACCTTTCATGAATAGTATCCCATGGTGTCGGCTGGGTGCGCCTCAGACTAAGACTTATACGTTTGTTTTCTTTATCCAGCTTTAATATATATACCTCTATACTATCACCGGCTTTTACTATGTCCTCAGGACTATCTACTGTTTCCCATGACAATTCTGAAATATGAATGAGTCCATCCGCTCCACCCAAATCAACAAACGCTCCAAAATTACTTACACCTGAAACCCTACCAGATACAATATCTCCTTCTTTTAACTCTTCTAATAGTTTTTCTTTCATTTCATCTCTTGATTGTTGAAGAGCATTTCTTTCAGATAAAATGGCCCTGTTCCGACTTCTATCAAGTTCAAGTATTTTCAAATCAAGTATTTGACCAATTGAATCATCATCTTGAGTTTCCATATCACCTTGATCCTCAGAAACATTAACGGTAATAGTCACCAATTGGGATAATGGCACAAATCCCTGAACCCCCTCCACATCAACAATAGCTCCTCCTCTATTGAAACGAAGTACTTTGCCCTGCACCTGCCTTTTTTCTTTCAATGCTTCACTCAAAACGCGCCAACCCATTTCATCCTGAGCTTTATCTAATGACAAAATAGCTGGAGAATCACCATTTTCGGATTTCACCACCATTGCCAAAAGATCATCTCCAATGTTTATTTCAGCCAGTGCCTCTGGAGACATAGATCGCATTTCCCAACTGGGGATCATGCATTCGTGCTTCTGACTCATACTTACTAGAATTCCATCCCCATCAATTCTCATTACAACACCACTAACAAATTCCCCTCTTCGCAAGGATTTCATGGGCTCCATGGAATCTAGTAGTTCGGCCATCCCAGGACTAGGCTCAACAATTTCGGTTGAATCCAAAAGTAAATACCTTCCTATTAAAAATAATTAATGACGTCTGTTAAGATTATAGAACTTTGTAGTCATATATGTAAATATCCTAATACACAGACTTGTTAGGAAAAATTTATATTTTCTCTATGTATAATGGATTAAAAGTTATATGTCATAAACTGATTTAAGAATATTTTATCGAAAACAGCTTACCAATCCAAAGAGAAATTTTGGTTATTTTAAATCCAGATTAAGCCACTGATTAAAACCTTGATCCTGGTTTCTTCACTAAAAGCCCTTTAATAATTAAGAGCCCCCTGGCGGTGGCATATTTTCCCACACCCTTGCGAGTGCAGTATCGTCAGCGCTGAAGCGTTTCACTTCCGTGTTCGGTATGGGAACGGGTGGTTCCACCTCGCTCTAACCACCAGGAGACCCTTGGTGAAATTATTGTACCAAAATGACATGGTTTTGAAAAGTCTTTTATTTGTATCAAATTAATTGGCGACCAGAAAACCCTGCGTCAATTTCATGCCAAAAACTTACTTCAGTCTCACCAGACACCCAGCATAGATAAATGATACGACCTTCTTTGATGGAAGGTATATCAACTAATCCTTTTTTAATATCTCTGACTATTATGCCTTTTTGAATTATAGGATCGATAAGGTCTTCTATTTGATTAATGATGCGATTAAGTTCCAATTGGTTGAGATCTAACCCATCATCTTTGCCATAATGTTTGTTGTGATTCTTTCCCTTTCCCAAAGAACTACGTATGAGTCATTTTTAAGATCTGTAATCAATTTGTATAGAGTTGCTAAATGGTCAAATGTCTTTAGTAGCAAATCAACGTTTGCGTTAGCTTCTTTCAACGTGTAAAATTCCATTTCTAATCAACCTCAATGATCCTGACTTTATTCTTTAATGATATGGTTATTAGACTCCCTTACACAACCCGATGTATAAATATTCTTTAAACATTATTAAAAAATGGCAATTGATTTTTTTATAACTATCAGGAGATACGAATGCTTATTCTGGGAATCGAGACTTCCTGTGATGAAACAGCTGCTGCAGTTGTCCAAGATGGCACCCACATCCTGTCTAATGTGATTGCATCTCAAGTAGAGTTACACGCTAGATATGGTGGAATAGTACCTGAAGTAGCATCACGCCAACATTTACTATCTATAGAAACCACAGTATCTGAATCTTTAAAAAAGGCTAATTTGTCTATTCAAGATCTAGATGCCATTGCGGTCACTCATGGACCTGGGTTAGCAGGAGCTTTGAGTGTAGGCGTAAACTTTGCAAAATCACTTGCACATGCATGCAATATTCCTTTACTAGGTGTAAACCACTTAGAAGGCCATATTTATGCAATAGAACTTGAAGGATTTAACCCAGAGGATAATCCAGGATTTCCTTTAGTGGCCCTTATAGCGTCAGGTGGTCATACAGAGTTAATATTATTTAGTGGCCATGGTCTATACCAATTAATAGGACGAACTCGTGATGACGCCGCTGGTGAAGCTTTTGATAAAGCTGCACGGGTTCTTGGTCTGGGATTCCCAGGTGGACCAGCTATACAACAAGCCGCTAAAAAGGGGCTTATAGAAATTTTGTTACCAAGGCCAAATATCAAAAGCTCCCTTGACTTTAGTTTTAGTGGCCTTAAAACAGCGCTTGTAAGAAAAGCACAAGAATTGAAAGTTTACCCACCCTCTTTAGAAGAAAGCTCAAACGAAGAATTAATAGCAAATATAGCCGCAGAATTTCAAGATTCTATGGTTGAGGTAATGGTAAATCGCACTTTAGAAGCAGTCGAATTTTATAAGGCAAAAGGGATATTATTGGGTGGTGGTGTAGCCGCCAATAGTCAGCTTCGAGCTGAGATGGCGGAAAATTCAAAAGTCCCTGTTCTAATGCCTAGTCCTAAGCTATGCACAGATAACGGCGCTATGATTGCTGCGGCTGGTTATCGTCGTCTTATTCAAGGAGAATATTCCCCTCTGAGTTTAGATGTAATTCCTAACCTTCACCTATCATATAATAATTAGACACTTACTTTTTTATACAACAGAAAATAGTTGCTTAAATTTTGCCGTTTTAGCTATTTGCTATGGCTTAGGTGCTTGTCTGAAATCTGTTTGAGAGACTAGATTACGGGATTATAATTATTCATTAAAACCTAGGCCAGGGCAATGGATTTGCATCTTCATCTGTTTTCTTAGTTTTCAGATAGAAGATTTTGTTAACAAAATCTTCTATCTCTTTTGATTGATTATAAGTTATATTTGCATTTAGTTTAGAAGAATCCGAATAAATAACAAGAATTTTCTCTTCATGGGAAGTAATGAAATCAATCATTAAAAGTAACCCTAACAAGATTGAAAGAAGGCCAATGGATGCAGATATCAGTATGTTATTGAAGTTGGTTTGAAGCACATAGTAAAGTCCGACCCCGCCTATAATTCCGAGAAACCCCCATAACAAAGGGAAAAAGCTCTTTTTATTAACCCTTACCAACACCTGTTTAATGTCGCCAATCTCGATCATTGTTGTTTCATGAATAGACCTCACCTGCCTGGCTTTAATTATTCGCCTATTAGTTATTATGAGAGTTTGATTAACAATACTCCCTAATATACTTTCGTTCCTAAATTGAGAATGTAATTTAGCTTCAATTTTTTCAGATTCTATCAATGATAGACCATAAATTTTTTCATGGCCTTTTTTCA
Source organism: uncultured Dehalococcoidia bacterium (assembly GCA_964437045.1). Classification (GTDB taxonomy): domain Bacteria; phylum Chloroflexota; class Dehalococcoidia; order Lucifugimonadales; family CAYTFF01; genus CAYTFF01. The sequence goes on along the minus strand of CAYTFF010000031.1, from coordinate 3,896 downwards.
TAATACTTCTCCAATATTTTTTGAACCCCCAAATTTAACCAATTCTAAACATTCTAAAAATCAACTCGACTATTGACAATTACTGATCTGGTTATTATCATTCTTAGTAGGGCTAGCAGTCGTATGCATCGACTGCTAGCCTGCTAAAGTTAAGAAACCGGATTTCATGATCATCCCAAGGAGGAAATATGCCCACAAAAACTAGTATAGCATTTAAACCCCTTTCAAATCGGGTTGTTATAAAGCCCGCTGAGGAACAGGAGCAAGTTAGCCCTGGAGGAATTTATATACCCGACACTGCTAAGGAGAAGCCTCAAGAAGGTGAAATTGTAGCAGCAGGACCTGGAAAGCTTGATGAAAATGGCAAGCGCATTCCAATGGAAGTCAAAGTCGGGGACCAGGTTGTATACTCCAAATACGCTGGAACTGAGTATAAAGAGGGAACAACCGAATATTTAGTAGTCAGAGAAGAAGATATTCTTTTAAAGCGATAAATTTATAATTCTTAAATTTACCAAATCTTCTAAAGGAGGAGATAATGCCCAAGCAACTCAGTTATAGTGAGGAAGCTAGAGCTTCCCTAAAACGCGGCATCGACCAAATGGCTGATACCGTTGGCGTTACACTAGGACCTAAAGGACGAAATGTAGTTTTAGACAAAAAATTTGGTCCACCACAAGTATGTAGTGATGGAGTTACAATTGCTAAGGAAATTGAATTAGAAGATCCATTTGAGAATATGGGTGCACAGCTCTTAAAAGAAGCTGCAAGTAAAACCAATGATGTCGCTGGAGATGGAACTACTACAGCAACCATTCTCTCACAAGCAATAATCCATGAGGGATTCAAAAACGTAGCAGCCGGAGCTGACCCAATGGCCCTTAAGCGGGGCTTAGAGATGGGGGTAGATGCAATTAGAAGCCAAATCAAGAAAGTATCTAAACCAGTGGAGGGTAAAACCCAGGTCGCTCAAGTAGCTTCCCTATCTGCCCATGATGAGAAAATGGGAAACCTTATAGCAGAGGTTATGGATAAGGTAGGAAAAGATGGCGTTATAACCATTGAAGAATCTAAAGGTATTGAGTTTGAGGTTGAATATACAGAGGGAATGCAGATAGATAGAGGATATTTATCTCCTTATTTTATTACCAACACCGAAAGAATGGAAACAGTCCTAGAAGACCCTTATATTCTTATAACCGATAAAAAGATTTCGGCAGTCGCTGACATTTTGCCAGCTCTAGAAAAGATACTAAAAATCAGTAAAAATGTGGTTATCGTTGCAGAAGATGTAGAAGGCGAAGCTTTAGCAACTTTGGTAGTTAATAAACTAAGAGGTACACTTAGTGTCTTATCAATAAAAGCCCCTGGATTTGGAGACAGGCGTAAGTCTATGTTAGAAGATATGGCTATTTTAACTGGGGGTAGCGTCATCAGCGAAGAATTAGGACGAAAATTAGATTCCGTAGAAGTTGGTGACTTAGGCAGAGCTAGAAGGGTTGTAGCAACCAAAGAAGAGACAACCTTTGTAGAAGGTAAAGGATCTGACGAATCTATCCAAGGTCGTATAAAACAAATTAAAACACAAATTGAGGAGACTACTTCTGAATTTGATCGAGAAAAGCTTCAGGAGCGCATGGCTAAATTAGCTGGTGGAGTCGCTATCATAAAAGTAGGAGCAGCTACTGAAGTCGAGCTTAAAGAGAAAAAGAACAGGGTTGAGGACGCTTTATCTGCCACTAGGGCAGCTGTTGAAGAAGGGATAGTAGCTGGCGGCGGTGTTACCCTTATTAAAGCACAAAAAGCAATGGATAAAATTCAAGCCACCGGTGATACAAAAACCGGAATTAATATTCTACAGACTGCCTTAGAGAAGCCCATTAGAATAATTGCAAAAAATTCTGGGGTGGAAGGTGCTGTAATTCTTGATAAAATTAAGTCAAGTAAGCAAGCAGACTTTGGGTTTGATGCTGACAAAGGTACTTTTGGGAGTATGTTAGACGCGGGCATTATGGACCCAGCAAAGGTTGCACGTGCAGCTGTAGAAAATGCTGTAAGTGTGGCAGCCATGGTTTTAACAACCGAATCATTAATCACAGACATTCCTGAGGAAAAGCCAATGATGGCTCCTCCTCCTCCTATGGACTATTAAATTATAAACATGGGTTTTTAAATTACGAACGGGGTCTGATTTACAGACCCCGTTCGTACTAATAAGACCTAAAAATTTATAACACCATCAATTCTCGCAATTGTTCCCCTTTCTTATAGGGACCAACAATTGACATGCTCATATTCCCTTCGCGTAAAAGTTCTCCAGCAATACGTTCTAACTGATCAGATTTTATCCTATCTAATTCGTCTACAACTTCATCAACTGTTAAAACACCACCTTTCAATAGTTCTTGAGCACCTAACCATCCTGTAACTGCTCTAGTATCTTCCATTCTGAGTAAGAGTCTTCCCTTAGTAAATTCCCTTGCTTTATCCATTTCTGCTTTAGGAATACCATCTTTAACACCAGCAAGAACTCTGACTATGGATTTAATAGCCTTATCCGTTTTCTTCGGGTCAACACCAGCATAAACGGAGAAAGAACCACAATCCTTTAAATGATCTACACTGCAATGTACATCATAAGCTAATCCTGCATTTTCCCTAACTTCAAGGAATAGCCTGCTACTCATTCCTTCACCTAAAACAGTACTAAGCAAATCAAGGGCAAACCGATCAGGGTCTTCAGATGATAAGCCATGAAAGCCAATACATATGTGAGATTGTTCGGTCTTACGATTTTCTATTTTAAATCTGGGAGTGAGTTGATTATTTCCTACAGGTTCAAAACTAAGCAATTTGTTTGTGGGCCATCCGGTAACTAAAGAGTTAACTAACTCCACTACCTCTAAATGCGGAATATCACCAGCAACACTGACTACCATATTTGGCATTACATACTGATGCCCCATATAATCAAGTAAATTGTCCCTAGTGATTGCAGTTACAGATTTTTTAGTACCAGCAACATCTCTGCCCAAGGAATTATTAGGCCACATTAATTCGTCAAGCATTGCAGCCGCCCTATGACTCGGATACTCATTTACCATATTCAATTCTTCTAATACCACCATCCGTTCTTTTTCTATTTCAGAAGGATCAAATTTGGAATTTCTAAGCATATCAATCAAAAGATCTAAAGCAACCGGGAAATGATTCCTGGCAACCTTTGCCCAATAAACTGTTGCCTCTCTATCAGTACCAGCATTTAATACCCCACCAATACCTTCTATTGTTTCACTTATTTCTTGAGCAGTTGATCTTATTTGAGTACCTTTAAAAAAAAGATGCTCTAAGAAATGTGAAAGACCTGCCGTCTTTGTAGGTTCATAGCGCGAGCCTGCACCAACATAAACTGACACACAAACCGAACGAGCATTCGGCAAAGAACTGGTTACCACCCGTAACCCATTGTCTAGAACAGTTTTTTCGAACATAAGCCCCCTCAAAATTTCAAATAATAATTTGATAATGATAGGTTTTAAAGATGTATTACGTCAAACCAGTTAATTTGAAAGATTGTTAGGCACATCTTCTAATTGAAAATAAAGCGATTTGGATCATATGAATGAAAGGTCTGTACAAATATATTAAGTTGTTGTAGTATAGGCCAGTCAACGCTAAAAGCTAAATAGGAGGCGAAAATGCAAGGATATTGTGTGAAGTGTAGAGCTAGTAGAGAGATAAAGGACGCCCAACAGATAACGATGAAGAATGGCAGACCTGCAACCCAAGGCACGTGCCCAAATTGTGGAACAAAGGTCTTCAGGATAGGCAAAGCTTCTTAAATATAGGCTTATTTTAAACAATCCAATTTCTTCAAATCTAGAAACCAGGATAAC
>CAYTFF010000030.1:9520-10980 GCA_964437045.1 uncultured Dehalococcoidia bacterium | reverse complement strand
GTTGATTCCTTTTCAGGTGTGCTTCAATTAGGTCGGGGATTATTTCTTGAGTAACGTTCTTGTAAAAAACACGCCCTCCTCCAGGGTTAATTATATCAACCAAAGGTTCTGCGTAACACAAGCCCAAGCATCCAACTTCATTAATAACAGCTTCAATGGAATTTTTAGATAATTCTTTTCTTAACCGTTCTATAACAGCCTCAGCTCCGGCAGCTTTTCCACAAAGAGCAGTGCCTACTCGTATCCAAGGCATGGGTCCATTACCCAATAAATTCCAATTATTTTCTGCTTTAGATTTAAGTTCTAAAAAATTCAAGGCAATCTACTTCTTTTCTTGATTGAATAATTCACCAATAAGTTGTTCAGCTTTCTTAATGGTTAAATTTCCGTATAATTTATGATCTAAACTGACTGCAGGCGCCTGAGCGCAAACACCTAAACAAGTAGAATAACGAAGAGTTACATCAGCCTTTTCACTGTCTCCTTCACTAGTTAAATCAAGACAGTTTTGAAGGAATTGAATAATATCTGGGGCATTTTTCAGATGGCATGTCGGACCCCAGCAAATTTCTATCTGATGTTTCAATGGTGGATCAAATCGGAAATTTGTATAAAAAGATGCAACTCCCCAGACATCATTAATGGTGCTATCTGAGTATTTAGCTATTTCCTCAATAGCCTCTTGGGGAATATACCCAAGTTCATCTTGTACAATTAAAAGAGAAGAGAGCATGGTAACAGTAGGTTGCTGTTGTGAGGAAATACATTGCCGAATTCTTTCTCTCAAAATGGATGTTGCTGCGACCAAGAAGAACTCCCCTAAAAAGTGCCTATTACATCTTCAAATTGAAGGCAGTTATACAATTCAATAGTTCAACTGGCACTCTTTATTTGGTTTGATAAATCTTTCACAATGGTACCACAAACAGTTTTTTGAAACAATAAAATATAGCCTAAATCATCGATGATAAATTTAGCCACCTTTTTACCCATCTTCACACTATAATTTGTACCTCTATCCTCAGGGTATACTTGGGTGGTATTAGCCAAATAAAGACCTTTAATTGGAGTTCTATGTTCCGGGATTATCTTTGAATAATTAGTAGTAACAATAGGTTGTGCAGCATTGACTTTATGATGATAGCTATGTTCAATCCATGATCGTTGAAAACCAGGATTAATCTTAGTTAAATGCGGGATATATTCTTCTAATAATTCTTCGTGAGTTTTATTGTATAAAGGATGATCGGTACTAAGATAGTTTGTCAGATATACTATATGTTTGCCCCCATAGTTCGTTGAATCAATTAAATTTGTATGTTCTATTACTCCAACAAAAGGGATAGTTCTATCAGCAATGTTAAGCCAATATATGTTTGAAATAGGCCGATTAAGAATCAAAATCAATAACACAGCTGCAAGGTAATCGACTTAAGAAAGTTTTTACAAATACAATACGG
>CAYTFF010000030.1:1883-9510 GCA_964437045.1 uncultured Dehalococcoidia bacterium | reverse complement strand
ACCAGTCGGGTAAGCCTTCTACAAGTTTGGGGAAAATATATGATGGAGTAGTTGATAATATGGCATCAAATTTTTCAATATTTGTTTTCCCATTTTCTACATACTCCAATCCGGAGGCTCTACCATCGGAAATCACAATTCTTTTAACTGGAGTGGATATTTTAACCTCATTCCCCATTAGTTGTATCTGTTTAGATAGTTCCTCAAAAATTTCTCCAAAACTTCCAATTGGATAACCAAGTTTTTCCTTTTGCATACCTTTCAAACCTTTGCCCCTTGAGGCAAACCTAGTTTGTATTTTGCCCCAAAACCAAGGCATAGCTACTTTTGTAAAGAAATCTTCACCAAATTTCCCTCGAAGTAAAGGTCCCCAAACAACATCGTAAACACTAGAGCCAGCATATTTTCTGATCCACTTATCAGCAGTAATGTTCTCAAGTTTTTTCCAATCCTTATAACGTTTTAGATATAATGTAACGAGCCCAAGCCGGATTCTATTAACGATACTAATTGGATCGAAACGAAGTAGATCCATGGGGGTAACGAAATTATATATTTTATCGTTATGAAAGATACCTACTGTGGATTCGATCCATTTCAATTTAGGCCCAAGGCCTAATTGTTCAATTAGGTCTATTATATCGGTATCACTTGTAAATAAATGATGGTAACCTCTTTCAAGTGGTGAACCTCCAACATCAAATGTAGATGCCTGTCCACCAAGAAAGGGAGACGTTTCATAAACACTCACTTTATGCCCCGATTGAGATAAGATATAACCAGCCGCAAGACCAGCTGCCCCTCCTCCAATTATGCCTACTTTCATTTCAACCCTTCTCTCCTTAAGTCAAAATATTCAATCTATCTGATTAGACTCAATATTCGTTTTTTTAGCAAGCCCTGTTAAAGAAGTATCGCCTGTAATTAGAAATACCTGACCAAGCAATATCACAGGGATTAAAAGAGCTGCATGAACTGTTAATGCATAAGCTCCGGAACTAGCTCTATCCAACCCAACAATTGAAAGAAGAACTAAACTTTCCCTTGCAAATAATTCAAATAATCCAATGCCTCCTGGGGACGATGGTAATGATGCGCCAATATTTGCAATAGAAGTTATCAAAACTGCAATAAGTAACATTTGCCAAATGCCTTCAAACAATTCTTGGAAACCAAAGGAGAAAAATATTAAGAAAAATAACATCGCTTCGAATAACCATATTGGAATAGAAAGGGAAACCAAGATTGGAAGCTGTTTGGGATTTTTCAGGGTACTCAAACCATAAATAAAGAGGCCCACTAATTCTGAACTCGCTTTACTGATTCTTAACGGTAATTTAGATGTCAATAGTAATACTAACTTTTGTACTTGTTCTGGATATTTAGACAAAATAAACAGAAATCCAAACACAATTAGGAAAGGAGCACTCAAAGTAACAGTAAGTAATATCCATGGTAAACCAACACTCAGACCCAATCCTTTCAAAATGGGTGCCAAAGGTAAAAATATCGCTGTGATCGCTATAAAGCACAGAAGTATTAAAGCATCAAAGATTCGTTCTAATAGAATCGTTGCTAACCCAACTGTTTTACTAATACCTTCTCTTTCCCCTAAATAGTAACTTCTAACCAGTTCTCCTAGTCTAAGAGGCAAAAGATTATTGGCCATATAGCCGATAACTACCACTGTATATAATCTTCCAATTGATAAATTTTTAACTGGTCTTAATAATATTTGCCAACGTAATGCTCTAACTAACACACCAAGAAAGTAAAACAGAATTGAAGGGATTAAATAAATATAATTTGCACCAAGTAAAGCAGTGATTAGCTGTTTAAAATCCAGAGTAGTAAAAAATAACACTAAAAGAAGCCCAGAAAAACCCAAGCCAAGTAGAATACGATTAGATTTGAAAAGAGAAATCATTAATTTCACCTATCCAGAGCCCTAGGAATTGGTACGTCCTTAGAGAAATAAACGTACCCATCAATTGATCCAATTGGAGTAACAAATTTTCTATATATCATATAGTCAACTGCCTGTTTCCATTTGGACCGATTTACCAAATTATCTAAAGTTTTGGCAACCGTAAGTTCCCTATAGGTTTCTGGAAACCACCACCGATGTTTGATACGGGTACCTTCTCCGAAATCATTGTCCAAAAACTGTTGTACACTTTCTGAATTATTGGCATGTATAACTACTACTGATGAATCTGGAGCTTCAGTAGGCAAATTACATCCTGGTTCGTTACCATAGCAGGGATAGTTAACTGCTTGAAAATTTCTAAGATACCATGCCCATGGCCAAGTATAGCCATCTGTAGCATCTATAGTAATTTTTAATTTTTCTCTCTCTCCTGTTATTTCACTTATTTCATTTATTTGTTTTGTGATCCGTGGAATATCTGGAGAAGTTTGTGTGTACACCAACATTTCTACTGGATTATCTCCGTTGTGATAAGCAGCCATTACTCCGGTTCTAAAAGTAATCAAGATAAAAAATATTGTACAAGATAAAAGTAAGATTCCTTGTATATTGTTTTTTTCTGGAGTTCGTTTATATATAAAGATTATGCCACCAATTAAAATAAGAGCTATTCCAACTAACAGTATAAATATATAGATTGGACTAGAATTGGTTGGAGAAAAATCAAAGAAAGCTATTTGCCAGATAAATATTATTAAAAGCAGTAAAATAGGAGGTACAAGAAACCCTCCATTTTTAAGAGATTCACCCCATTGGATGTTTTGAAGAACTCTACCCAAAAAACTCCCACCTAATATTATTATTGGAAGACAAATATTTACTAATAACCATGGCATTTTCTCACCTGCCACTGTATAAAAGAGAAATGAAAGAACTGCCCAGTAAATCAAAAAGGTTCCAAACAAATCTCGTTTATTCAGATAATATACTGAGGCACCAATTGATAGTATTAAAGGTAGGAATTCATAAATAGGGGTAATTACAAAATAGTAATACCATGGCTGCCCACCTCTTTGTACATCCTGTTGAACTATCCAATAACCAAGAGACTCCCAGATTCCCGATTCAATACCTGCAATATTTGTGAAAAATGTTGTGTAGAAAAAAACCCAAATAAAATAAAATAATGCTGCACAGCCTAGCCAAATTTTAATATTCCATCTGATTCCACATATTATTGATAATGCTAGTAACAAAACTACAATTATTTGAGATATTAGTACACCTGTACCAAGTGGCATCCCAACAGGGCCTAAAGAAGGATCATGATTTGCCAATACAATATTAAATAGATTTCCAAATAGACTGATACCAGCTGACCATTGGGGTAAAGTTAACGTCATGAAAAGTAGGACCAAAACCCCCATCGGAGATAAATTTGATAAAGATTTTTGACGTCTAAAACATGCAAGAAATTCTGGAGCTACCATGGATAACATAAAGCTTCCGAAAATTGCTACAACAATAAATGAAGTCTCTTTGGTAGTGAAAATTAATGCTAACAATGCAGCAAATATATATAGATAGAAGGTTTTCTTTTCATCAATGTATTTCCACATTACTACCACTAATGAAAGAGTCCATACAGCCATTAAAATATCATTTCTAGCAAACCGGCTAAAATATAAAAGAGAAGGGGAAATAGCCAACAAAATAGAAATGGACATTGCTCCAAATTGACCTATTTTATACCGAAGTAGTAGTGGTATAACAATCAAAACTATCCCGAAAATAGCATACATTAGTCTCGCGCTGTAATCAGAATCACCAAAAAGGAAGAACTTCAGAAAGTTTCCGTGATATTGAAATGGACCATGCATCATAGGTAAATGTTGATATCCATTACCCACATATAAATACCATGAATATAGAGCATGCAGACTTTCATCATGATGCATTGCCCTACTACCAAGTTCCCACAAGCGCATGAAACCTGAAATAATAATAAGTCCAAGGTAAATTCCAAATTCCATTTTTATTGGAATTTTATTACGATAAGAACTCCTCATAGTTCCAACAAGTCTATCCATATACTGTATCTTTACTGATTTATCTTTATTTTTTTGATTTTCAATATATCTTTCTACAGGGTTTATAGGTATTACACCAGACATTAGTGGAGTCTCTTTTTGTGATGGTTCTTTAATAACCTCAGTAGGATTTTGAATAGAATTTTCGGATTGAAATGTATTTTGAGCCTTGGATTTTTGTAAATTATCCTTAGGCTTGTCATCTCGTTTTGAATTATTAGTATCTTGATTATTTTCATCAATAAACATATTTATTTACCGTAACTTATATATGACTGACTCACTATTGCCTATTTCGATATTCTCAGGATAAACCTTTTCCATAAAATCAGGAAATTTGGCTAACCCGATTTTGTTGTATTTACTTCTTTCTCTATTCCCAATATATACATATTCTATACGATATTTTTTAAGAAGTCGTATTGCTTGTTCCATATCATGGGTATTATATATGGTAATTATATCTTCAAATCGCCCTTCCATTGGTTTAGTATCACCTCTCCATTGATGTTCATGTCCATACCAACCTAATATTGTTGGGATACCAGTACTCCCTGAAATTCGTCCATATATCGGGTTATAATCACCACCAGGTTGGTTATTATTGGTGGTGCCAACCGCTTCAAGAATCCCAGGTTCTTCTATATCATTTTCATTTAACCATTTTATTGCTTTATATTCAGAAAATTCATTTTTTATCATATAATTTAATCCATCTAAGGTTGGTTCCGAAGAAAAATTATTTGTCTTACTTATTATTGAGGCTATTGGGTAATAAAATGACCCAACAAATATAATCAAAAACAGGCCTGTACAAGCCCCTCTTATCCAATATTTTCGATATCTGATTTTAGACAATATATTTATAGATTTATATAAACTAAAAGCGCTAACAAGGGATAAGAGTAGCCATGCTTGGTAATAAAATTTAAATACAGTATTCATTCTATTATTAAAGAAGTCTTTAACAAAAAACAATTCAGATCCATAATAAGATTGCTAATGTAAATAATAGTAAAATGTACACTTGACCGATATGATTAGATTTTTTAAATGTAACAATACAACTGAAAAGACTAATAGTTGCTAATAACATTATTGGCAATAGTGAAATGAATCGTTTGGTATGGTCAAAGTTTCCATGATTCAATAAATCCACGCTCAACAATATCCAAATTAGATATGGAGCAATAGCTAACATTAATGAAATCAGTAACATTTTCCACAAATCAATCTGTTTAAGCGATTGTTGAATAGATTCCAGCAATAATGGTATCCCAATAACCAAAAAACACCCCCATACAATCAAAAGATGAATTGGCCTTGTAATTGGGCCAGTAACTGGCACAATTGCTGAAACCTGAGAATTAAAAGAACTATAAAATGGTAAGAATAAAACGATCGCTAATCCAATCAACAATTCGATTCCTATAAATAACGCCCAGATTTCAACGAACATTCTGTTCAATTTTCTGGTCTGAAAGCCAAGATTATCTAACAAATTAAACCGAAATCTAGATTTAATCCCTGGATATTTGATTAAAAAACCTAGGTATATTACTGGAAGATTAATCACAAGCAGTACACCGATTGTGATTAGTATAGATTGGTTAAATTCAAGGCCCCACAAATCGGTCATTAGGTAATAAACACTTGTAAGTATCAAAACTTTACCCGCAATCAATATTACCAGTCCAATAAAGGGATTAAACAATCCCTGTTGTTGGCGATAGAACCAAAGAAACAATCCACCTGCTAATAAACTCCCGTAAATTACAATATCCCAGGTATTAATAAATGCTAATGCACCTAGTGATAAAGCTAAAAATATTGCGAAGATTTGATTTTTAAATACCAGGTACATATCTTTTTGATATTCTACAAAAAATATTTGAAGTATGAATGATAAAAACAAAATAACAAAAGGCAACGACATAACATGTGGATGAAGATCTCCTAACAGAAAACTGAAAAATGGAAACTCCTGGATAGTGTAATCCAGACTTTCCCCATTCAAACCCAATGTGTCTATTACTCTTGTCGCTCTCCACCACCACCAATGTTCTTGTGGTATTAACCCCCCACCAGTACCTAACTGATCCAAACCCTTTATACCAATCCAATTCCAAAAATTGTTGGTACCTAGCCCAATTAATCTAAACAGTTCGAGGAGTCCTTCAAGATTTCCAATAATTAGAAATAGGAAAACTCCTGTAGTTGCTGCAACCATTACAGGCACTACTGAAGATTTCCTGTCTTGACATAAATTTGAAACCAATCCAAACAGTCCTATAGCAGCCAATGAAGGAATCAATGCTAAGGCAATATTATAAGAAACACTTGCCCCAACTCCGGTAATTTTAGTGATAATTGCTGTAATCCAATACCCAAAATAGTAATAACTAATAGAATTCCCAAAATAGTAATAACTAATAGAATTCCCAATAAGCCATGGATCTTCTGGATGAGCGAATTTAGCATTCAATGAAGCATTTAAAAAAGCGAAGTCCATTGGTTTTTCTGTACTAGAGATAGAAGGATCATAAGATCTTATAAGTATCCATCCAATAAAGAATAAACAAAATATAATTTCCCCTATTAGAATATTTTTCCATTGATTTAGAAACCATTGATGAAAATGTTTACGCCTTATAAAAATGTAAATAGAAGAGATCACAATGAGTGTTATGAAGAATATTCTTAGGGATAATGTAGTATTCGAAATTATATGAAAATAACTAAGAATCCATACCAAGTATCCTAGTATAAGGAGCCCTAGGATTTTTGAAATCGTATACCCGTTATCTTTTAAACTTGGGAATAAATGATAAGCTAAGGGAAAAGAACCAACGCCTATAACTTGAATGGTTAAAAACCACCAAAACACATCTAACATAAGAATTCCGTAAAAGTGTCTATGAAAAATTTGTGGACGATTTCAATATTTGCCATAATCTCTTTAACCACTATTTAGAAATATCAACTTGGAAAAGAGTTTCGATAAATTCTTCTGGATTAAAATGTACTATATCCTCCTCGTTTTCTCCCGTACCAACAAATAAAACAGGGAGTTCTAATTCATGAGATATACTAAATATTATTCCACCTTTGGCTGATCCATCCATTTTAGTTAAAAATATCCCGTCACAACCTACAGCCTCTTTAAATCTGGTTGCCTGAAATAAACCATTTTGCCCACTAGTGCCATCCAGAACTAGTATAATTTTTTGATCTATATAATTCTCAAATTTTTTAATGGTTCGCTGTGTCTTTTTTAATTCTTCCATAAGATTAAGATTTGTATGAAGTCTACCAGCCGTATCAACAATTGTTACTGGGATTTTACGAGCTATTGTTGCCTGCATTCCATCATAAACAACAGCACTAGGATCACCTCCAAAATTATGGGCTACTACATCTATATTCAATTTTTTGCCCCAAGCCTGCAGTTGTTCAATTGCAGCAGCTCTAAAAGTATCCCCAGCAACCAACAATGGCTGTTTATCTAGTGACAGAAAAGCTTTTGCCATCTTCGCAATGCTAGTAGTTTTACCTACTCCATTAACACCAATCACTAATATAATTTGTGGTCTTTCAGAAGAAGAAA
>CAYTFF010000030.1:0-1873 GCA_964437045.1 uncultured Dehalococcoidia bacterium | reverse complement strand
TATTATTTGAGTGCTGATTAGATTTGATTAGCATTAGCATTTCTTCTTTCAGAATATTGATTGCTGTAGCAGTTACATAAGGCCCAGCCTTTTTTAACCTATCTTTAACCTTCATCAATAATGTTTCTGTGGTTCCAATCCCCATATCACCAGAAATTAGAAGTTCTTCTAAATTATCCCATAACTCTTCTTCTTCCAAATCAGTTTTGAATAATCCAACAAGTTTACCCACCCAACTACGATGATTTTTAGTAACAGTGTCTCCTGTTTTTTTGAATTTCAACCAGTTTTGAACCAATCTGTACTCCTAAATATTCCTATAGATATTACATAATGAATGCTGACATCCTCAATAATTATAGCATTCATATAACTGGTAAAAAGATTGTGCTGATGTGCTTAGATAATTGATTCTAATAAAATAATAACTCAGAATTAAGACCCTTGTGCTATTCTAATTTTTTTATAGCCTCAATAGCGGCCAAACGCTCTCCATCCACTTTCTTCAGAGCACATCCTTTACCTAATACTTTCCCATCTACTATAACTAGGCCCGTATAATTTTTTTTATTTGGTGGACCTACTATATCAACAACTTTGTAAATAGGCAGTTCATTTTTCTTAGATTGAAGTATTTCTTGTAATTGAGACTTTGGATCTTTATAACTTTCGTTTGTAATAAGTTCATCGATTTTATTTTTCATAGATCTTAAAACAAAAGCCTCTGTTAATTCATATCCCTGATCAATGAAAATCGCACCCACAATAGCTTCAAAAACATTGGCCAAATTTGAAGAACGCAGTCTACCCATAGAAGAATCTTCTCCTTTACCCAATAAGAGATATTTTCCTAATTCATATGATTGAGAAATAATAGAGAGGGTTTCTTCACGTACTAAAATGGACCTAAATTCAGTCAATTCCCCTTCTGAGAGGTTAGGATATTTATTAAATAATTCTTTTGATATCACGCAGTCAAGAACTGCATCACCCAAATATTCTAGTCTTTCATTCGATCTTTTTTCATTAAATGAATTTTCGTTAGAAAAAGATGAATGAATCAACGCTTCTTCCAATACTTCTATTTCTTTGAATTGCACTTTTAATTTTATTTCTAGATTATGTAAAGTCATCATGTGGGTATCCCCTATTTATAGTCACCCCATAATTTTGCTCGGTCAGAATAATTAATCAAGTAGTGACAATATATTACCTCGGGCTGACTATTTCGAATAGTTTATATTTACTTAAAATATTATATCCAGTCTGATCTTAAATCTTCAACCTCTCATGATATAATTGATTATGTAATGAACATCAGTGATGTGAACAATATAAAGGAATGGCTTGAATATAGAGTTACCAGCCAAAGTTCTAAGATAATCAATGAGATTTCGAAACAAGCTGATTATTTAGGGAAACGGCTTTATTTAGTAGGTGGAAGTCTCAGAGATATTTTCTTACATAAAAATATCTCGGATCTAGATTTTACAATCGATGGAGATCCTATAGATTTGGCTAAATCATTACCTGATAAACTTTATCCTAAATTAATTTCTAAATCTCAATTTGGCACCATTAAATTACAGATACAAAATCACATAATTGACATCGCGCGAACACGAAATGAATCATACTTAAAACCTGGTGCATTACCAAGTATATCAAACGGTTCAATTGAAGAGGATTTAGCCCGAAGGGATTTTTCAATAAATTCTATTGCCGTAAGCCTCAACAGTTCAGATTGGGGAAATATTTTGGATCCACATTTTGGCAGGACAGACCTGGAAAATAGATTAATTCGAAGTTTACATCCAGATAGCTTTAGAGACGACCCAACAAGGATTCTTAGAGCAATTAAGTACGAACAAAG
>CAYTFF010000029.1:7855-11083 GCA_964437045.1 uncultured Dehalococcoidia bacterium | reverse complement strand
TTACCAAAGGTGGAGACGGAAATATAATTTGTTGTAGTCAAACTATGAACCAGAAATAGTTTGGGGCTCATATTAACTTTTAACTTAATGTAATATTAGTTCTACTGGAGGATTTATTAATTGGGAAACCAGCTTGGCAGACGTTACCAGTGTGAAGAGTGTGGAACAATGGTCTTATGCACAAAAGCCGGCAATGGCTCAATAGAGTGCCACAATGATCCCATGATAGTTCAGCAACCTAGACAATTACCTTCTTCAGACTAGCGAAATATTACAATCGCAGCTCAACACTGGCCTATCGACAATACAGGTCTGCTAAAGTGTGGTATAGGATTCTGTGGGCGGATAGTGAGCATCTGGAACGACCATGACTTTCCCAAACTGTTTCCTATCAGCCACATACGCCACAGCTTCACGAGTTTGGGAGAGTGGAAATACCTTGTCTACTATAGCTTTAAGATGCCCGTCGGAAACTAGCTTCAAGGACTCTATCAACTCCTGTTTAGTCCCCATTACTGATCCCAATACAGAGGTCTCTTTTGCAAGCATTCTAGCCACATTAATTCGTGCCCAGTTTCCCAAAGTACACCCGCAATTAACAAATCTACCCCCGACTGCTAAGGCTTCAATACTTTGCTCAGCTAGATTACCAGATAAGCTGTCTACTACAATATCTACCCCATGATTATTAGTAACTCGCATTACTTCTTGCTGCAAATTTTGAGTAGAGTAGTTAACCACCTCATCTGCACCTAATCGTTTGGCTTTTCCTAATTTGGCATCTGACCCAGCACTAGCGATAACTCGAGCATGAAAAAGTTTCGCTATTTGTATCCCAGCAATTCCTACTCCACTCCCTGCAGCATTAACCAGAACTGTATCACCTGGTTTAACTCTAGCCCTTGTTACCAACATGTGCCAGACTGTCATATATATAATCGGTAGTGATGCTGCATCAATTATAGAAACTGAATCTGGTAATGGTATGACATTCCATTCAGGAGCAAGCACATATTCAGCCAATCCACCGTTTCTAGTACCTCCAAAAGTGGTTTTATTTTGACATAGGTTATCTCTTCCAGTTAAACAAAATGAGCATTTAAAGCAAATTACAGAAGGATGTATCATCACTCTTTGTCCAAGTTTAACTGAAGTTACTCCTTTACCAATCTCACTTATAACTCCAGCTATATCAGCTCCGGGAATAACAGGCTTCTCTCTGGTCGCAAATCTTGGCGCCTTTGCAGCCCAAGCATCTAAATGGTTAAGCCCACAGGCCCTAATACTAACTACTACCTCTCCCGCACCTGGTTCAGGCTTAGGAACTTCATTATATTCGAATCTCTCTAGACCTAGTCCTTCCTTTATACGAACTTCTTCCTCCCATTGTTCTTGGTCATCTATCAAATAATGTGACCCATAGTCTCCACTAGTGAGCAATTGAACTGCTT
Source organism: uncultured Dehalococcoidia bacterium (assembly GCA_964437045.1). Taxonomy (GTDB): domain Bacteria; phylum Chloroflexota; class Dehalococcoidia; order Lucifugimonadales; family CAYTFF01; genus CAYTFF01. Next base: position 9,632 of record CAYTFF010000029.1, on the reverse strand, counting down.
GCATATATTTATTCCTTTCATTCTAATGTCGATATCCTTATGGACTATCTAACACTTTCCTGTTAATTCTAAGTAGTTACATGGACAGCAGTATACTGTTCATCTGCATGATAGGAACTACGCACTAAAGGCCCAGATGCTACATGTCTAAACCCTAGGCTAATACCCTCCTCTTGAATATCTAGGAATTCTTGCGGAGTATAAAACTTGGATATTTTAATGTGTTTTTCAGATGGCCTTAAATACTGTCCCACCGTCAGTAAATCACAATTAACCGATCTTAAATCCTTCATGGTTTGTGAAATTTCTTTTCTAGTTTCTCCAAGTCCAATCATCATCCCTGATTTGGTTACACACCTAGCAGCAATGTATTTAGCGTTTGAGATCAATTCCAATGATTTCTGATAAGAGCCTTTAGGCCTCACACTATGAAAAATACGCTCTACAGTCTCTATATTGTGGTTTAGTACGTCAGGATTAGAATCTACAATCAAACGGAGTGCATCATCATTCCCTTGAAAATCTGGAATAAGTACTTCAATCTTACATCCTGGTAAACGCTTTCTAATCTGACTAATACATTGGCTAAATATATAAGCACCACCATCAGGTAGATCATCTCTATTTACTGAAGTTATAACCACATATTTAAGCTGTAAATACTGAACAGTTTCAGCAAGCCTTCTAGGTTCATCTATATCTAGCCCAATTGGTCTTCCGGTGGTTACAGCGCAATATCGGCACGCTCTTGTACAAATATCGCCCAATATCATAAATGTAGCGGTTCTTCTATCCCAACAATCACCTATATTCGGACACCTAGCTTCCTGGCAAACTGTATGAAGTTGACTTTCCTTTAATCTGTCTCTTACATCTATATAATTGTCCCCATATGGAATGGTTGCTCGTAACCAACTTGGAAATTTCCTCTGCATAGATTACTCCCAGCATTATATAAATCATATAAGGATATCTAATGTCTACAATTATGTTTCTTATGATAACAAAATAAACACTCCATAGTATACAATTGATATTGGCATCTATAATTTGCTATGAGTATAATGTGGCTTATGGAGAAAACTCTATTAACTTCGCAATTCAAACAGTAAACCTAACCAAATACTACGGGAAGCAGTTAGAAATTCAAAATCTTAATCTGAAAGTTGAAAAATACGATAGAAGGGATCTCACATAATGAAAACCCATACCGAGCTTGAAATAGGTGAGCAAATAGATTTAAAGCTCGAAAGGAATAGTAAAATTGGGGACACCATTGCTACGTATGGTGATGCAACAGTCTACGTTATGGGTGGCATATTAGGTGAAGATGTAAAAGCCAGGGTAATTGGGAAAAGGAGAGGATATATTGTGGCACAAGTCCTAGAAGTAATCTCTCCTTCTCCAGACAGAGTAGAGCCACCCTGTAAATATTATGGTCAATGCACAGGTTGCCAGTGGCAGCACATTGATTATAAACATCAACTTGAACTCAAAAGGAAGACCGTCCAAGACGAATTAGACAGAACACTCCAAGTTGATAGTATAAAGGTATCAGATACTCTACCTAGCCCAAATCAATTTAACTACAGGAATCATGCTAGATTCACCATCGGAAGAAATGGAGTTTTGGGATTCGTAAACAGGGGAAGTCGCCAATTTGTACAAATAGACAAATGCATGATAATGCATCCTGGAATAAATCAAATTTTATGTGAGCTTCAGGAAAAATGTGCAGAAACTACTCAGCTTTCTATCCGTTACGGGATTAACACAA
>CAYTFF010000029.1:0-7845 GCA_964437045.1 uncultured Dehalococcoidia bacterium | reverse complement strand
AAATCTGGACAGACCCACTATGAGGAATTGATGTTGGACCGAAAATTTCGGGTCGCTGCTTCGTCCTTTTTCCAGGTTAACACTCCTCAAGCAGAGAACGTGGTCAATTTACTAAAAACAGGACTAAATTTAACAGGCAAGGAATTATTAGTAGATGCTTATGCAGGTGTGGGAACTTTTGCCGCGCTCTTATCTCCTTACTGTAGAAAAATAATCGCCATTGAAGAATCAGCCTCGGCAGTGAAAGACGCGGCCATTAATACTTTGGGAATTGATAACCTAGAATTCCGGGAAGGAAAGACAGAGGCTGTTCTTGATTCAATTGAATATATTCCTGAAGCAGTAATATTAGATCCGCCAAGAGCTGGATGCCATGTTAAAGCCCTTAACGCGCTAAAAAACTTAGGCCCCAAAAGAGTATGTTACGTATCCTGCGATCCAGTCACTCTTGCCAGAGATTTAGCAATACTATGTGAGGGGAATTATCAGATACAAAATGTTCAGCCTATTGACATGTTTCCCCAAACATATCACACAGAATGTATCGTAACCCTCCAAATTAAGGATAGTAATATTTAATACCAACTTTTGATACCTAACAATTGACTATTAATTAAGAATTATTCAGATGCACACAATAAATGAAACTATCAACAGCTAAATCCTCAGAGATAAGCCTGGTTTTAGCCTCTTCTTCTCCAAGGAGGAAGGATATCTTGTCCCTTCTTGGCTATCAATTTAAAGTGGTGGTACCAACTGACAAAGAAGATAAATTTAACAATAACGTTCCTATTGAGGCGATGACTAGAGCCATAGCTCTGGGTAAAACTCGACATATAGCCAAAAGTTATCCTAACTCTATAATTATTGCGGCCGACACCGTAGTTTATATAGATGGAATCGTGTTTGGTAAACCAGCTAGCAAAATACAGGCAAAGTCTATGCTAACAAAATTGAGGGGTCGTACTCACCAAGTTGTGACTGGATTAGCGGTCATTAATCCAAATATAGAACAACCTATTTTATCTAATGAATCTACTAAAGTAACTATGCGGAATTATTCAGACCATGAAATCTTTACATATTTAAGCTCTAGCCAAAGCCTAGATAAAGCTGGTGCATATGGTATACAGGATAAAAATTTTAGCCCATCAAAAGAAATCAAAGGATGCTACCTAAATGTAGTAGGATTACCACTTTGTAATCTTATAGATATATTTTCAAGCTTTGCAACTGACTTATCAAATAAATTTTCGAATATTTATACAGATAACTGTGTTTTTTGCAAAAGTTTTCATAGAGAAGATTGGAGTTAAAGTGGATATTTTTGGAGTTGGTCCAATGGAACTCATATTAATACTCTTTATCGGGTTCATATTCCTGGGACCAGGTAGAATGGCTGAAGCAGGTAGATATTTAGGGAAAGCGATGAAAGAACTCCGTAAAACCACAACCGACATGTCAAAATTGGTATTTGAGGAGAGTGAGGAAAATACCCCAGAAATTAAGAATCCAAAATCGTCTGTGAAATTTGATAGTAAATCAACAAATTTAACCAATCGTCGGAAACAAAATTCCTATGATCAGGATTTAAAGGATGAATGATAAAGAGGAACCAATCAGTCAACACCTAATAGAACTTAGGAAACGCTTGATAATAATTGCGATAGCTCTTTTGCTAGGATCTCTTATCAGTTTTATCTTCTTCAGGAGTATCCTTGATCTAATGTTAGTTGGTGCTAAAACTTCGCTGCCTGAAAACGGAAATATTGTTTACACCGAATTGACCGAATTTATCGGGGTAGCAATGAAAATCTCTATCTTTGGGGGGCTAATTCTAGCATTGCCAGTAATTATATACCAGGGAGTAATTTTTATTGCACCAGGATTACGCCACAAAGAAAAACGTTATCTCTACATTCTTCTACCACTTACCATTTTATCTTTTGTGGCGGGGGCTACTTTTGGATTCAAAATACTTATACCTCCAGCAGTAGGTTTTTTAATCAGTTTTGGAGGAGAAATAGCAACTCCTATGATACGTATTGGTAACGTGATTAATTTAATGATTACGCTTCTTTTCTGGATGGGGCTGATATTCCAGCTTCCATTGTTGGCATTCTTTTTTACTAAAATAGGTATAGTAACTCCTAAAACCTTATCTCGCCAACGAAGGTATGCTGTAGTTATAGCATTTGTCCTTGGAGCTATTATTACCCCTACGTTTGACCCAATTAATCAAACATTAGTTGCTTTACCAATAATTGTACTCTATGAAGCTGGGATATTACTCTCTAGAATAGCCTATCGTGGGAAAAACAATCCAAAGTCTAGGTGAAGAAATTTCTAATCAATTACTTAGCATTTATCGTTGTTTCTAATTAATCTAGATGCAAGTTACTCAATATTGGATTTTTAAAACTATACTGTTCTAAGAACTCCAACAACACGTCCACAAATTTCTACATCTTCAGCATCGACAAAGATAGGGGTTAGTTGTTTATTGGCAGGCTGAAGCCTAACGCGATTTCCTTCAACATAAAACTTCTTTAATGTTGCCTCAGATTTACTTTTAATCCACGCTGCTACCATTTCCCCATTTTCTACCTGTTTAATGGCTTCTAGAATTACCACATCACCATCTCCAACTAAAGCATCTATCATTGATTCACCTTTAACGCGTAAAGCATAAATGTTATTTTTACCACTAGCCAAATTTCGTGGAATTTCCATAACCTCTAGTGGTTCAATATTCTCTGTAGCAGGGACTGGAATGGGATTTCCAGCGGCTATTATACCCCACATTGGAACTTTCAGGAGATCATTGTTGTCTGATCTTTGTTGAACTCCTATAAGTTCTATACCTCTTGATAAATCTCGATGTCGGCGTATTCTCCCTTGGCGTTGCAATACACGGTTATTATAGTCAACTACAGAAGTAGAACTTATTTCACAACCCTTCTGTATATCTCTGACAGTCGGCGGAATTCTATGCTCATCCAGAAACGACTGTATGAAGCCTAAAATTGCCTTCTGTTTTAATGAAAGTTTTACCGATGGTGTCCTAGGCATTTATATCCATAATATAAGCACTAATGTTCTATTTTAGTAAATGTAGCAACAAAAATGGTATATGTCAATGGAAACAAAAGGTATATATATCTAAATATTAAACTATGGTTAACTAGAAGAATTTAACCTTTTCATCAACCTAGATTTTCTTCGGGCTGCATTTTTATGGTGAATGACACCTTTTTGAGCAGCCTTATCCAAAGCAGATTCAGCCTCTCGAATTGCGCTCAACGCCGATTCGTTATCACTTTCTTCTATCAAAGACCTAGCTTTCGTGATATGAGTTCTGGCTGAACTACGCCAAGATACGTTTCGCTGAGCCTTCTTTAGTGAATTTCTTATTGATTTCTCTATGGGCAACAGACCACCTCCGAGCTAAATGCAAAATCAAATTCTAACATGTTTTATAAAAGTAATAAATAGTTTGGCATTTCAAGAATGTTATTTTGATCTTGTGGAAGGTACTGGAGAAGTAGGATTACTTCTAACCACACTAACAACTCCCTTCACGCCTTCCAATTTGGAAAATACCCGACTTAATTGAGCTATACCTGTTGTATGAACGGTTAGATAAATCAATGCGGTTCCATCTTCATGTTCAGTACTTACAACTGATGCTATATTGGCTTTCTGTTCGGAAACATGTGTAGTAATATCCTGAAGAAGACCAACCCGATCCCAGGCCTCTACCTTCAGTCTAACCGGATATAAATGCTGCATTCTGCCCCAATCCACCTTAACGAGACGTTCTTTTTCATCTCCCGATACAACATTAAAGCAATCCCTTCTATGTATAGTAACTCCCCTACTCCTGGTGATAAATCCAATAATATCGTCCCCTCTAATGGGATTACAGCAAATAGCTATTCGAGTTAATAAATCGCCAACACCAAGAACTTCCAATCCTGTAGAAGGCCCAGTAGCCGGCATAGTTATCTGATATTCATCCCGTTGCCTACCTCCTTGTTGGGTAAGCTTAGCAGTTAACTGGGATATAGATGTAGAACCATTACCAAGTGATGCAAACAAGTTATCAGGTGAATCAAATTTCATTAAAATAGCCACATCGTCTTCACCTAAACTTAAATCGAATCGTCTCATCTCTTTATGGAATAAGTCTTTTCCTCTCTCAACATTAAAGTGCTTTTCTTGGCGCCTAAACCATTGGCGTATTTTTTCTAAGGCATGGGCAGTTTTCGCATAACCTAAATCTTGATTAAGCCAATCTAGGCTAGGTCCTTTTCCAGAATTGGATGATAGAACTTCTACGGTGTCACCATTTTTCAACTGATAGTCCAAAGGCATTAGTTTCCCATTTATCTTAGTACCAATACATCCATGTCCAAGATCAGTATGAATCCTATAAGCAAAATCTACTGATGTAGATCCTGCAGGTAATTCCTTTATATCACCTCTAGGTGTATATACGAATACTTGATCTCGAAAAAGATCTGTTTTAACAGACTCCAAAAACTCTTCTGGGCCACTAACATCTCTCTGCCACTCAAGTAATTGTCTCAAACAAGTCATTATCTCTTCAAAAGGACTATCAGTATTTACCCCTTCTTTGTAACCCCAATGAGCTGCAACACCATGTTCTGAAACTTTATGCATTTCATATGTCCTAACTTGAACTTCAATAGGAACAGCTCCAATGCATAAAACAGTAGTATGGAGTGATTGATACATATTTTCTTTGCCATTAGCTATATAATCGTCAAATTGACCTGGAATAGGATGCCATATGGAATGTATTACTCCTAAAGCACTGTAACAATGACCAACATTTTTCACCAAAACTCTCAGCGCAAACAAGTCATAAATTTCCCTAAATTCCTTCCCCTGATCAGCATATTTCTGTATTTTTTTATATATGCTATATATGTGCTTAGGTCGTCCGGATACCTCAGCATCAATACCAGCTTCATCTAATTCATCCTTTAAAACTTCTGAAACTTCAGCTATATAACGTTCTCTCTCTATTCTTTTTGAAGCCAATAATTTGGATATTTCACTATATTTCCCAGGCTTGATATGCCTAAATGCTAGATCCTCTAACTGCCATTTTATCTCCCAGATTCCTAGCCTATGAGCTAATGGGGCATAAATATCCAATGTCTCTTGGGCTATGGCCAATCTTCTTTCTCTTGAATGTGCCATAAGGGTCTTCATGTTGTGAAGCCTATCAGCTAATTTTATTAGAACAACCCGAACATCCTCAGCCATAGAAACCAACATTTTTCGCATACTCGCCGCTCTATCATGATTTTCTTGTCCACTTAAGGTAGGCAAATCAGACCCAGAAGTAGTTAGATCAATTTTCGTTAATTTAGTTACGCCATCTACCAATTTAGCAATATCAGAGCCAAACTGTTCCTCTATAACATCTATCTTTATATTGCAATCCTCAACGACGTCATGTAGGAGGGCTGCTGTTATTGTCGCTGGATCAAGATTCAATTCAGCTAGGAATAGAGCAGTTTCTAATGGATGCTCAATAAAAGGCTCCCCTGAAAGACGAGTTTGACCAGCATGAGCTTCCATAGCAAATTTATAAGCTTCTTGAATAAGAACAACCTTATCGTTTGGCAAATAACTTTCAATTTTTTGTATCAACCTTTGCATATTTCACTCACAAAAATTAATAAACCGTACTTCATGATTATAAACCTTGTATGACATCGCTGACAATTACAAGTATTAACTAGTTTACAGTTGTTTATATCTAATGTATGCTGAATCTTCGAAATGCCATGTAATATCATTAACCAAGCTATTTCAGTGATAAAATAAATCTTTGGAGGGTATCCCGACGAAGAAGACAGGTCCTTCCTTCCAGGCTCCACGAGGTACTGTAGATATACTCCCAGACGAACAACCGTACTGGAGGTACGTCCATAATAATGCTGAAAACTTAGCTGAGCTTTTTGGCTACCAGCGCATGGACACGCCAGTATTTGAGAATTCACAACTGTTCGTAAGAAGCATTGGAGAAATAACAGATATTGTACAAAAAGAAATGTATAAATTTGAAGACCTCGGAGGAGATTTCCTTACTCTTAGACCAGAAGGTACTGCCTCAATATGTCGTGCATACCTTGAACATGGCATGCACAATCTACCACAACCAGTTAGACTTTATTACTTTTGCCCAATATTCCGATATGAGAGACCCCAAGCAGGACGATTAAGACAACATAATCAATTTGGGCTTGAAGCTATTGGTGATGAAGATCCATCGGTTGACGCGGAAGTAATTGAAATAGGATGGCGTCTATTAGAACAATTAGGCTTAACTAACCTATCCTTATTGATCAATAGCATAGGGGATCAGGAATGTCGCCCAAATTACTTAAGTAATTTGAAAAAATATTACATGGGTAAAATTAAAGTCATTTGCAACGAATGCAAAAACAGACTGGAACGTAATCCTATGCGTCTATTAGATTGCAAAAACTCTGGCTGCCAAGAAACTATAGCACAGGCACCGCATAACATAGATTACCTATGTACCTCGTGCAAATCCCATTGGGAACAATTTCTTTCTTATTTGAAGTTATTAAAACTCCCATATATTATAGACCATCGTCTCGTACGTGGATTTGACTACTACACAAGAACCGTCTTCGAAATTCAACCTCCATTTGAGGGAGCAATGTCTACCATTATGGGTGGAGGACGTTATGATGGACTAATTAATGAACTAGGAGGAAATCCAACTCCAGCCATTGGGTTTGGTTCTGGAATAGAACGTATAATACTAAATCTTCAAAGACAAAACATTGTAATACCTGCAAATGAAAAAATTCAAGCTGTGGTCGCATATATTGGAGAGGATGCCAAGGAAAGGGCGCTTATAATAGCCTCTCAACTAAGACAAAATGGCAATAAGGTAATAACTGCTCCTGCTAATAGAAGTCTTAAATCACAAATGCGTTATGCGTCCTCTTTTTCTTCACCATACGTTATTATTATAGGCGAGCAAGAATTAAGAAGTGGCAATGTTATATTAAGAGATATGGTCAGCGGTAATCAAAAAGAAATACCCGCCGATAGTATTAATGCATGTATACGAGCATCAATACCCGCAAAAGTTAAATAATTCAAGAAAATTCATATTATGCAACAGTCTTTCCTTGACCATTAACCAACCTGTTTCTACAATGGTAGTAGCATTTTATTATAGGTGAGAGAATATACATTTATGTCAACCCAAATAATCCTTAATCAAATAAATGAAGTTGAGACAACTGCACTAACCCATCTCAAGAAAATTACGAAGTTGGAAGAGTTAGACCAATGGCGTGTAACCTATCTTGGTCGTAAAGGTGCCCTCACATTAATATTACGAGAGCTAGGAACCTTATCATCTGAAGATAAAAGATCAGTAGGGTCAAAGGCCAATGATGCTAAAACATTATTACAGGAACAACTTGCCAAACATCAACAATATAACAAGGAGCAAAATGCAGCTCAGCTTAAAGATGATAATCAAATCGATATTACATTACCCGGAGTGCCAATAGAACTGGGAAGACTTCATCCAACAACCCAAATAGTCAGGGAGATTTGTAATGCTTTTGTTTCAATGGGGTTTCAAGTTATTGATGGCCCAGAGGTAGAATGGGATCACTACAATTTTGAGATGCTCAATATTCCAAAAGGACATCCTGCAAGGGATATGTGGAATACTCTTTGGGTAGATTACACAGATGATAAGGGTGAGCAAAACATGCTGTTAAGGACTCATACCTCTCCTATGCAAGGTCGTAT
>CAYTFF010000028.1:9955-11208 GCA_964437045.1 uncultured Dehalococcoidia bacterium | reverse complement strand
TAATGAGGCAGATGATATATGAGTCAGGTAAAGTCTAAAGGATCAACAGGCATACAGAAGTTTCGCACTATGTGTCGCATGTGTCTGAACCGTTGTGGGCTGATAGCGACAGTTCAGGATGGTTCTGTAATTCGCCTGGATGGCGATGATGATAATCCATATAGTAAAGGACTTGCCTGTGCTAAGGGTCGTTCAGGATTTTTCACCTTAGAGTCTCCTTACAGAGTCAGGAAGCCGCTAATCCGAACTAACAGTGAAAAGGGTCCTGGGATAGATCCTGGTTGGAAAGAGATAAGCTGGGATGAGGCTCTGGACATAGTGTCTGATAAGCTCAGGGAAATTCGTAAGAGGGATCCCAGGCGAGTTTGGCATGTAACCTTTGAAGATAGATCCCCTTTGGATGTTGTATGGTCAGTAGCTTACGGAACGGTTGAAGAGTCTTTCGCTTCTGGCTTCTTTTGTGGCAGTTCTGTACATCCTGTCTCTTTCTTAAATCATATGGCTGTCTCACCATTGCCTGATGTACCTTTAACTAAATATATTCTTTCAGTAGGGTCTCAGTATGGGAGTGTTATTCATTATGACACGATGAATGCAGCCAATGCGATAGGCACTAACAGAGAATCTATGAAGATAGTTTCTGTAGATCCGATATGTGGTCATGGGGCATCGATGTCTGATGAGTGGATTCCGATACTACCTGGTACAGACTCTGCATTTTTATTAAGTATTTGTTATGTATTAATACATGAGCTTGGTATATATGATGGCCCATTTTTGACCAGTGCTACTAATGCACCATATCTGGTAAGTGAAGATGGACGTTATGTAAGAGCAGATGGAGATAACCGTCCTTTAGTATGGGACAATGTCAGGGAGGAGGCGGTACCTTTTGATGAAGCTGGTGAGGATTTAGCGATATTTGGCAGTTATGAGATAAGCGGTAAAAAGGTGAGTCCTTCTTTCCAGGTGTTATCAGAGCATCTTATTAAATATACACCTGAGTGGGCTTCTGAGATTAGTAGTGTACCTGCTTCTACTATAAGGCGTATTGCGAAGGAGTTTGGTGAGGCTGCGAGTATAGGTTCTACGATAACTATGGATGGTAAGGAGTTACCATATCGTCCTGTATCAGTTATATGGTATCGGGGTCTTAGTGCTCACAAGCATTCATATCTTAATGGTAATGCTATTGATCTTGTTCAGACAATTGTAGGTGCTATGGATGTTCCTGGGGGTCTTCTTGGGTATAA
>CAYTFF010000028.1:5377-9855 GCA_964437045.1 uncultured Dehalococcoidia bacterium | reverse complement strand
CTAACATGGCATTTACAGCTGCACCACAGGAGGTAATGATAGAGCTTTTACGTAAGATACCCTTTATAGTATCTATTGCTTTTGAGATAGACGAGACGGCTGAGTTTGCAGATGTGGTTATTCCGTCACTTCATTATCTTGAGAAACTTGAGCCCAGTGATCATCATAAATATCATACGGGGTCTCAGCCCGGAGTGTTTTACGGTTCAAAACCTGTTCATAAGCCACCATTTGATCCTCCGTGGGATGGTATGGTAAGTCATGATCAGGTATGGCTGGAGCTGGCTGATCGGGCGGATTTTCTTGAGGACGTATATGAGACATGTAATGTTATGTGGGGATTAAAGGGTGATCTGGCATTAGATCCTAAGGGGAAGTATACCTACAGAGAGATTCTTGATCGTTATCTTAAGAACAATTTAGGTAATGATAAGGGTTTAGAGTGGTATTTAGAAGATGGAGTAGATATTCAGGAGCGTAGTGTAGAGGACAGGTATCCAGGTGCATTTCCAAAGCCAAGGATACATGTTTATCACGAGTATATGATAGATGCTGGTGAGCAGGTAGAGAATATGACACAGGAGTTAAATATTCCCTGGGACACTTCTGATTATATAGCAGTACCTGAATGGAAAGCTTGTGCTGCTTATGATGTAGAAGATCCTGATTATGATCTGTTTATGACTACAGGTAGAGTTCCATATCAGAGTTTAGGTTCCAGTAGCAGTAATCCGTTATTAAGGGAGCTTAGTAGTAAGCTTGGGTATGATGAAATTTTGATACACACTGATGCAGCCAGAAGGAAAGAGTTATCTAATGGTGAATGGGTTGAAATTGAGACTGATGGTGGTAAGAAGGCCAGAGGCAGGTTAAAGATAACTAATGCTATACATCCTGAGGTTACAGCTGTTTTAGGTGAAGCTGGAGGCTGGTCAAAGGCTGTAAAAGCTAACAGTGATAGTGGCTACACTGGAATTCATTTCAATTCTCTTTTGAGCTACGATGACAATCATCTTGACTTTGTTGGTGGTGCTTTAGACCAGTGTCTTAAAATAAAGATCACCAAACTCAAGAAGAACTAGATAAATTATTTTAATCCCTGCTATTTCTGAAGGACCCTTTTAATGCTTGCCAAACGTACCGGAATTTGCCTTGTATTATCACTGTTATTAACCTATTATCACTAACAGCTATAAAATATGGTGACCTTTAAAGTGACCGTACCTTACTAATATATGGAGACATTATGACAAATGCCTATGAAGATTACTCCAGACTACAGATACCTCTTGAAGGATTTTATCAGGCTACAAATGTTGAAGTGGTACGGTATATAAAGGGTAATTCAGAGCATTTTATACTAAGAGGAGGTACCCCGCAAAATGTGCTGATACCGGAGACAGATTGGGATAAACTAGATAGTGAGGATATGTTAAGGCCGAAGTTAAACCGAATAGAAAGAGACTATTCCTATGCAGTTCAACCTGAATCACATATTGTTGAGTCAAGTGAAATTAATAAGATCCGAGACAGGTTTTTGCAACTTGCATTTTCGAATGCTGAAGATGTTGCGAGATTTGCATCAACATACGGATTGATTAAGTTTTGTGACAAACATAGGGTACCATTACCTCATATTAATAACTCTAAGGGATGTAAGCCACTTAATGAAACCCCGATAAAGTATTGGCAGGTACTCGCTACGAAAATGAAAACCATATTAGATATTTCTAATGAATTCCAGTCAAATAAACTAGGAAATCGTACCCAGTGGTTAGTAGTGAGCTCAGATGATACACATAATTTTACATTGCCAAAAAATTTGCCGGATGGTAAAGATTGGCTCCGCTATTTTATTTCGGGTTATTTAGAAACTGCGGGCATTAAATTATCGGTTAACTGGAACCTATCAGGGCCAGAGGTTAAGGTAATTGGTACGAGACCTTTATCTGATATCATATGTCAGGTACTTGGAGTTACTGGAGGGGGACTGATGAGCGCAGTATGTAGTAGCCCCAGGTGTGGTAAGGTCTATATTCCCAAACGCAAACCCAGAAAAGATAAAATGCATTTTTGCCCTGAGTGTAGTCGCAAAAATGGGAATGAAAGTCATAGGCTTTACAATCAACGTAAACGAAGACAGGCTAGAGGAGGCTTATTTCATGACAATAAGTTAATATCCTCTGAGGTAATAACCGAATTGTTGGGTAAGAGAGATCTGTACTGGGGTTTAACTTAAACATACATTACAAAGGTATATAAGAACACCTATGCAAAAACTTAAATTAGTAGTCAATTTAGCCGATTTTCTATGTCTTTAATTATTGAAAACCACTTTTCAGGCGTACCCCTCCCATACCCTTCTCTATACACGATTGTACCTGTTCTATCTATGGCAATTTTTGTTGACTGAATTGTTATTCCAAGGTCTTTTAACATATTTCCTTTAGGCTTTCCAACCTTCCATTTATACTTTTGAGATTCGGAGAAATTTGTTAATTCAGTCAAACTTGAGTTATATCGTATATCAATAGCAATGAAAGTAGAATTTCCTCCCACATCCTGGTCAATTTCCTTCATGTGCTGTAACTCAGCACGGCATGTTCCTCAAAATGGGCTAAAGAAAAATAGAAATACTGGTGTTTTATTTTGGAGAAGATTCGAGGAAGAAAAAATTTCTCCATTAGTAAGTGTAATTTCAAAGTTCGGGCTTAAATTCCCCACCTGATGTCCAACTTCTTTTATAAAGGAGTCATTAATTTCAGGATCGTCAGCCAATTGATTAGATTGAGTATTATTGCATGCAATCCCAGCCAGCTATAATAGAGATATGATTGTTACAAGGTAATTCATAGGAATACTCCACAGTATTAGGATAATATAGTGATGCAGCAAGTTTTGTCTATATAAAAATGGAGATTACTATACTATTAATTTTGTATCAGATTTTACGAAATTGGTAGTTTTAGTTAACATTAAAAAGCCCTCTGGGATAAGACCAGAGGGCTTTTTGTTCATTAACATAATCAGAAACAAACTAGTTAATTTTTGTATTAACTAGCTTCCTTAGATCTAAGGGTTAGGATACCAGATGCAACCATTGTAAGGTTTAGTCCTGCCCATAATACGAGTCCAACTGCATCAGGTATATCAGCTGCTTCAATAGCTGAAATAATAATCATAAACAAACCCCAACCTACGAAGAGATATGAAACAATTTGGTGGAGGTTCTTTTGGATTATCATAGCTCCGCCAATAAGAAGGTTTGCAATACCCCAAAAGACAAACATTGGACCAAAAATTCCGTCTCCAACTATTCCTACGATTACAGCATCAGAGACTCCACTTTCGTTAGCAATATCCATTGCACCCAATCCTAAACCTGCTGCCAGCATTGAAAGGGCTGTTACTCCTACAAAAAGAATCATAGCTAGAGTTGCATATGGGCTTCCTGGTTTTGCATCTCCCGTCATTGCACGGGCCAGAAGTGCCATACCCGCGAAAGTAGAGACAAAAGCGATCATACCTACCATTCCAAGTATTCTGGCCGTTTGTGCTTTATCCATAGCTTCTCTTATTGCCTCAGCATTGGTTTCCCCAGATCCTATTATTGCATCATATAATATGCCAACAAATAAGAAAGTAAGGATTGGGCCAGCGATTAATAACCAACCAATCAAACTTTTATAACTCATAAAATCCTCCAAATGATTTTGTCTGACAATTATCTATATATAGATTATTACTGCATTATGAATATTTTTATGAGATAAGTAAAGATTAAAGGTTCTTATCAGGCTTTTTGTGTCTGCTTAGGCTTGTACTAGGCGTAAATGCTTGTAAAATTAATGGGTCAACTAAAGGGGTTACTTGGTTTTTATTTAAGTCTGGTTAACTAAAAAAATGTCCTCAAAATAACCTCTAACTTCTTTGTTTATTGTTAGGTCTTTATGGAGATAAGTTCTACTTCATTGCCATCCGGATCATCTAGGTACATACCCTTCAAGGGTAGAAAGGGATGTTCACCTAAACGCACGTCGAAACCCAAACCTTGTAGTCGTTCACATTCACTCTCGAAATCTTCCAATGCTACTTCTATTCCTAAATGATGCAGTGGGCGGCGGACTCGTTCAGTTGGGAAAGCATCAGTACCTTCAGGTAATGGCACTAGCACAAGTTGCTGGGGAGCGGTATCAGGCTGCTCTCCGACCAGAAGGAACACTGCTCCGCGGAAGTCAGGCGGGGACATGACTTTGAGTCCGAGAATATCGCGGTAAAAGTTTAGTGATTTCTCCATATCATGGACTGAGATTACTACCTCGGTTAGGCCACGAATCTTTGCCATTTGAAAGCCTCCCTTTTTTGCAGACAATCGTTATTTGAACCATAATATCACATTTACATGAGTCGTATTCTTAAGAAATTTTTTATATTAAAAACTACGCGCATGGAATAAAAAAAGCCATAGCTTCTACAGA
>CAYTFF010000028.1:5002-5367 GCA_964437045.1 uncultured Dehalococcoidia bacterium | reverse complement strand
AACAGCTTGGCAAGACCAATGCATACAACTGCTACAACTATAATGGCTATAAGAGAATAAACAAAATCCATAACTACTGTAGTATTATAACGAAATTATCAAAGCTATGGGAAACGTATTCAGATACTTTATTTAATATCAGTTGGACGCACAAAAAACTTTAAGGCTAGAAAGATGGGCAACAAAATGGAGACATTCCATAAAAAACGAAAAGCCCTTACGGAGATGTAAGGGCTTTTCGTAGCTAAATCTTAGTATATGGTGTAAGGCTTTACTTTAATCTTATTAGGCTTTTTGTCTAATAAGATTTATACCGCTTGCGACTGTTGCGACCAACACAACAAGGAATACTATAAACCCAGCTC
>CAYTFF010000028.1:0-4992 GCA_964437045.1 uncultured Dehalococcoidia bacterium | reverse complement strand
CCTTCGGCATCAATCCCCCCCACGTTTATAATCAACATTATTACAGAAACTACTGCAAGTATATAACCTATAGTTTTACTAATTTTATCAGTGTTTTGTAATGCTGAAGCTAGTCCTGTAAATCCTATACTCATGAAAATAAATGTCCAAATAAAATTATTACCAGCATATTCTGCAACCGCTTGTACAGTCAGGGCGTTCGCTTTGTCACCGTCAATCCAGGCTGCGGCTGCAGCAAAGTTAAAATCCATTGACATTATCATGCCAGCGGTGGCTACCGGCATTGCTATAGCTGCTATTACCACAAGTGCATTACCTTTCTTATCATCTCCTCGCAATAACCGAGCCCAAAGAGTGTAGCCAAGGAAAGTTGCCATCATAGCTAAACCACCTATAGTAGCAATTGTATATGTAAGGTGGATGTGTTCCATTCCAGCCTCGATACTGGCTTTTGCTAGTGCTTCACCTTTAAGGCCATCTTCTCCGGTTCCAATGACAGCTGGAAAAACACCAGCGAACATTACGATCATCAATATTGGTGAAACAGCAAGCAGATATCCTGTTAAACTTTTAGTACTCATAATACCCCTCCGAAACATCTATTAGCATGATAAATTTATAAAATCAGACTTTAAAAATATTATGAAGATAATTGCCATAGCAGTAAATAGGAATAGTGCATACGTTATTGGTAATATGAGGCTTGATTTAGAGTGGCTTCAGATATTATCTTGGGGTCTATGGGGCTTGAGTTGCTCCAGGATCGTCGAGATATTTGAATAGTGCACTATCTGATTGTAATACAACTGTGGAGTTTTGTGTAAGGAATTTTTGGTAAGCTTCAAGGCTACGCTGAAATGAATAAAACTCTGGATCCTGTTCAAGAGCGTCAGCCAATATCTTTATTGCCCTTGCTTCTCCTTCCCCTAGAAGAATGTTAGCTTCTTTTTCAGCATCAGCAAGAATTATTGTTTTCTGTCTATCTACATCTGCCATAATTTTAGCTGCCTCTTCCTCGCCTTCTGCTCGAAATCCTTTAGCGATACGGTCACGTTCAGCCTGCATTCTGGCAAAAATGTTTTCCTCAATTGTGTCAAGGAAGTCTATTCTTTTGGTTCTGACATCAATAATTTCTATACCAAAGGACAGTGCTTTTTCAGCACTTATAGCAAGAACCCTTTTCATAATTGTTTCTCGTTCAGTCTTAATAATATCTACCTGGTTATCTTGGGCTATTTCCTCTCGGAGAGCTGAATCTACAAGGTCTCCTACACGGCGATTGGCTCCCTGTTCATCCTTAACTGTCTGATAAAACAGTAGAGGGTCTATGATTCGGTACCTTGCATATGCATCGATATGTAGGGTTTTCTTGTCTTTGGTTAACAAATCTGCAGGTATCGCGTCATAACGCAATAGGCGTTTGTCAAATTTTGTGACTCTGTCTATAAATGGAGTCTTTATTTTGAGCCCGGGATCTACGATAACTCTCTTCGGTTCACCAAATCTGGTAACTATAGCTACCTCTGTTTGGTCAATGGTAAACAACCACTGCATCAATACTATAAGTAATACTAAAACTATTAATCCAGGTATTATAAGTTTATTCATAATGCTTTCTCAAACTTCATGGCATTTCAATCCCTGGTTGGAAAGGTTGAGGTAATTCTCCTATCTTGTCTTCCTGTAAATTGAGTAGTTGGAGTAAATTTCCACCGGTGTTAGGGTCTATCAAAAACTTGGTTATATTTGGAAGTATCTTCTCCATTGCTTCGAGATAAAGTCTTATTCTTGTAACTTCCTGGGAATTTTTATATTCCTCTAATATAGAAGTAAATCTAAGGCTTTCTCCTTCGGCATTGGCAAATCGAGCAGCCTTATAAGCCTCGGCCGCTTGAGTTATACGTGCTGCCTCGCCCCTGGCTTTTGGAAGAACATCTTCTTTATATGCATCCGCTAGATTTATGGTTCGTTCTCTATCTTCTTTAGCCCTAACAACGTCATCAAATGCATCGCGAACCTCTACAGGAGGCCGTACGTTTTGTAGTTTTACCTGAGTAACTTCCAATCCAACTTCATAATAGTCTAGGAGATGCTGTAACAAAATTCTTGTTTCTATTTCTATTTGCTCTTTTTCCGTTGTCAAAACATCATCTATTTTACGCTGCCCAACTACTTGTCTCAAAGATGCTTCTGAAGCATCTTTAAGTGTTCTTCCATCAGGTCGGCCTTCTTTAATGTCTCTAACTCTTTCACCAGGGTCAGATGCATTAAAAAGGTAATCAGGAAGATTATCTATCCTGTATTGAACTACCATTTGTACGTCTACGATATTCTCATCACCAGTGATCATTAGTGCTTCAACGGGAACATCCTTTGTGGGTTGTACATTTTCTACAGTTCTGAATCCGAGCTCCATTCGCCTAATTTCAGTAACAGCCTCGATATCTCTTTGGCCGATTGGTGATGGCCAATACCAATGTAACCCAGGCCCAGTAGTAGATTGATATTTACCAAACATTCGAAGTGCAGCCTGTTCAGATGGACCTACTGAATAGAATGAAGACCCTAGCCACCAAAGTACTATAAGGGCTAGGCCTCCTAGGATAATAATCTTTCTGCCACCGCCACCAAATTTAGAAATCAAATCATTCAGTGGCTTGAAATTATTAAAATTTATTTCTGGAGGTCGTTGCCTCGATTGATTAAACATTAAAAAACTTCTTATAAAAATTTGAGATTGTTTGCACTATGCGTCCAAACTCTAAATACCATAATACTCTATAAAAGGTACATCCGGATTGATTATCTGTCAACAATTTTTGGGGAAAATATAGTTAATTATTGAATATCAGGCTATATTACTGGGTAAAATCTAAGGGGTATCCAAATGAGGTGCTTGTAGAAAAGGTTCAAAATTAATAGTTATTCCTCTAGTTTGGTCATCTGTATAGTCTAAAATTTTGTTATTTATAACATTCTTATCAAGTGTACCCCAAAAATTATTAATAATATTTAATTTGTTTAAATCGCTTGAATATAGGGATTTTACTTGAATTGCTATTCCTTCACCAAGAAAGGAGTTAAGTTCTATAATAGCATAACCACTTCTTATCTCTATCCATGGACAACATTCCGCTCCACTAGTATCTCCAATTAAATTGGATTTACTGATAAATTTATTGTTTGTTATTGAAAATCCCCCTCTACCGTTTATTGTAAACCCTGCTGAATTATTAAATACATTTTTAGAAATAATGAATTCAGCTTTTGTAGGACTCCAATAAAGAAGGGATGGATGACTCATATTGGTAATAGTGGAATTTTTGAGAATCAATGTACCATCTTGCCAATAGTCATCAGTTGTACCATAAGCAGGCCAAATACTACGCCCATTTTTTAAATGAGTTTGATTTAGCTTAACAAGCATTGAATGTTTGGAATTATCCGGAGCAAACAGATTATTACCATTTGCATCAAAAATGATTGGACTAACAGATGATCCTTCTGCTATTAGAGTTCCATGAATTTGGAAACAATTTCCAGTCTCACTAGTTGTTGAGGTTAGATTTTTATTAGCGTTTATCACTACGCCCTTTTCTATAGTTAAAGTTTTATTTGGGGGAATCAAGATAGTATCAGTTATCAAATATGGGCTTTCCTCTAATGTCCAGACTGTATCTATATTTATTGTTCCATTTACTAATGTGCTGAAAGGAGTAGGCACATGTGTAGGGGTAGCAGTTACTATTATCTCGACTATTTCTGGTGGTGGTGGTGGTGCAGGTGTATAGGTAGGTAATGGTACAAGAGTTGGTAGAGGAGTGTAAGTAGGGCGTGGTGTATAAGTTGGTAGAGGGGTATAAGTTGGTAAAGGTACATAAGTTGGTAAAGGTACATAAGTTGGTAAAGGTACATAAGTTGGTAGAGGTGTATAAGTTGACATAGGTGTATAAGTTGGTAGAGGTTCGGATTTTACGGCTACTTCGACTATTATCGCTGTGGGAGTAGGTAAAGATTCGGCAATTTGTTCAGCTTTTGCTTCAACCGTTGAGGTAGGAGATATCGCAGACCTTACCTTTTCAATTGGAAGATCAGCCTTATTTTCTGCAGTGCCATTAGGCACCAATTCTATTGATAAGTCTTCGCAACCTACAAAAAGCAATGTCAATATTGCAGAAAGTAGGAGTACAGGTATGAACTTTTTATTCATCCCAATGCCTCCGTTACAAAGATAATAAAGGTATGAGAATGCATTTGTCCATATAAAATTATGGGTACATTTGGCCTCAAAATATTTAGTTGTTGTTAGACTATAATTATTGTAAAGTTGAGGCAATAAGGGTGACTATATAAAAGGGTAATGGTAAATACCTTTTCAATGGTTGAAAATCTATCCCAGATAAACCAATTAGGAGGTAGATCATGATCAAATTACGTCCACGTGGTGGTATGAGCCCAATACGAACTAAATTTGTTAAGTCTGCTTTATCTACAAAAGTAAGAAAGGTTGATGATGTTAGCCTAATTCCCTTTGATGACTGGAGGCAAATAGATTTAATTAATCCGGCAGATACAAATATTACGATGGTTTGTGGGATAGCAGATCATCCTACGACTAAAATGAGCGAGGAAACTTTTTGGTGGCATCAAGTTGCTTTGTGTATAGGCGGAGAGATGGTTGTTCAAGATATGTCGAATGGGGACGTGTATAGGGCGCATGAGGGAGATTTATATTATTGGGCTCCTGGTCTACGAATAAGATTGGGGGGTGTTTTCCAGGCTTTTTTTGCTAAAACACCAATTCCTACACGTTGGGTGAATACTCCTACAGGGAAAATGGCTCTAAATATGTTTGAATTTGAAAACGAAACAAAATTCCCCGCTTCTGAACCCCATGAAATTAAGGATATTGAACTAAAGTACACCGCTGAACGCTCACGTATGAAGTTTATCAGATCGGCTCTTAATACTCCCACAGTACCTGTTTCCGAT
>CAYTFF010000027.1:8119-11310 GCA_964437045.1 uncultured Dehalococcoidia bacterium | reverse complement strand
CCTATATAGGTAAATGCCAATCCAAAAAGATATATCCTGAATCCAGGTTCAAGAAGTGCTCCCCAGCGGCTGGGATTAATTTTGTGAGTTTCTTCTAAATTAGGTTTATCCATAAGATATTAATCGAATAACTTTAAATATTTCTAATAAACTTTTTGTTTAGTATTGCAAATGATATACCAAAAATACATAGTATTATTGAACTTATCGCTAGCGAATTAGGAGTGCCAATTTGTTCAGCCATAGCAGCAATAGGTAGTACTCCAAAAGGTGTAAGCCCCCAATTTATATCATATATGCTCATAACCCTACCTCTCATTTCATGGTTACTATGTAACTGAACTAAGCTTTGATTTAGGGCTAGAAAAGCTGCACTAAAAAAGCCAATTATTACTAAAAGTCCCAATGCTATACTGAGATCAGTAGATTTATAAAATATAAAGAGGAAGATTGACCACGCAATTGTAGCCCCAATAAGTATTAACCCTTTTCTAGGGTAATTGCTTAAAGATGCGATAAAGAGAGCTCCAAATACCGCACCAATACCCGTCATTGACATTAACAGTCCTAACCCATCTGCTCCTACTCCTAATGCTTTGACAGACCATGCAGGCATTAAACTTTGGAAAGCCATCATTCCAAGCAGTATTGACATAGATGCTAGTATAATTAAATTTCTTAATGTGGAGTTTCCAAAGACATATTTAAATCCTTGAGTTATATCTTTAAATATACCTTCAGAACTTCTTAAGATTCTTTGTTTTACTCTTACTTGATATATAAAGAATACGGAAAGAATATATATGAACCCAATAGTATAAAAAACTACGTCTGTTCCAGCTATCGCAATTATAATCCCTGCGATAGCTGGACCAATTATGCGGGCTAGATTTTGTCCAGATGCATTAAGGGCAATTGCGTTGATTAGTTTTCTTTCGTTAACTATTTCTGGCACTATGCTTTTTCGGCTAGGTATCTGCAATCCATTTAAGGTTCCATGTATTAAGCCAATTACAACTAGATGCCAAAATTTTATTATCTCCAAACTTATTAACATTGCCAATATGAACACAAGGATTATATTTAAACTGTGGACTGCTATCACGAGTTTTGTTTTAGGAAATCTGTCAGCTAATGCTCCACCAAAGATAGAGAATATTGCGAATGGGCTGGAAGAGGAAAACATTATGATACCTAATGCTAAAGGAGACTCTGTTAAATCGTAGGCTAACCAACCGCGAGCAATTTGCTGCATTTGCATGGGCAGGAAGAAAGTTATTGAGCTAAGAAAATACCAACGAAAATCTCGTATACTTAGAGATTCGAATATTTTGGATATACCTCTATTTGGTTCTTGACTTGTCAATCTACCAGGCTTTATATAGAAATATGGGCGAGATTAATGGTTAACATAACAAATGATCATATTAAAAAATTTAAGATAATCATTTGCATTTAACTGAAACTACTATATTTCAATATCCTATATATAAGAAGGATTTATAGCAATGTTTGAAACTTAATGTTTTCATCCTGATTAATATAATTATGGTTTGTACCAATATATATTGATTTCATAGTTGTAGATGCATATAGCCGCAATTATAATGTGTATAATGAAAATAGATGAGTTGGGTGAGTTTGGCCTCATAGATATGATTGCTAAACTAATAAATAAAGAATATTCCAGTAAGAAGAATATAAGTAAAAATTTACTGCTATTAGGTATCGGGGATGACACATCCGCCTGGAGGACTGATTCATCTAAGGTTGAACTTTTTACAACTGATACAATGGTATCGGATGTTCATTTCATTACAGATGGAATAGTTTGGGAGGAGTTAGGATGGAAGGCTTTAGCAGTTAATTATAGCGATATTGCCGCTATGGGTGGTGAACCACTCTACTCAGTTATTTCTCTAGGCTTGCCGCATAATACGAATGTGGAAGACATACTAAATTTGTATAAAGGTATGATGTCTTTATGTAGGCAATTTGGTGGTAGAGTTGTTGGTGGAGATATTGTATATTCCCCTGTAATGTTTATATCTGTGGCAGTTGTTGGGGAGGGTATAGATCCTCCAATGACTAGACATATGGCGGAAATTGGAGATTTGGTGGCAGTTACTGGTACCCTGGGGATGTCTGCTGGAGGGCTTCGGATGTTACTGAACAAATTAACTCTAGGGACAAGAAGCTCAAAAATTTTAAGAAATGCTCATAATGTGCCTCTGCCAAAAATTAAACAAGGCCAGATTCTCCATGCAAATGGGGTTAAAGTAGCAATAGATATATCTGATGGATTAGTTAGTGATTTGTCAAAAGTTTGTAATGCCAGTGAAGTTGGTGGTGTGATATATTCTGGTAACTTACCCGTGAATAAGACACTAAAAAAAGTTTTCCCAAATTCTTGGATGGAATTAGCATTGGGTGGTGGAGATGATTATGAATTACTTTTCACCGCACCAGAAAATATAATTGAGAAAGTTTCTTCTAAAATTGATATTTCCATTATTGGTAAGATTGTTTCTAATAAAGGAACAACAATAGTGGATGAAAATGGAGAACCTTTCTATTTGCATAGTAAAGGATGGGATCATTTTATATAAATGTTTTCTAAACTAGAAATATTGACTGGAAGTCCAGATGAGACTCAAAAATTAGGGCGAACGATTGGCACAATTGCCTTGGAAGGCGATGTGGTGCTATTGCATGGAGATTTAGGTGCTGGCAAAACTTGTATAACACAAGGGATTGCTGAAGGATTAGGTGTAAAGGAACCAGTACGAAGCCCAACATTCATGTTGGTAAATGAGTATCAGGGGAGATTAAAGTTATATCACGCTGATTTTCATAGACTAGATAATTTGAACGAAATTTGGGATTTAGGTATAGATGAATATATTTCTGGTAATGGGTTGTTTGTTGTTGAATGGGCAGAAAAAGGTATTGATGTTTTTCCAGAAGAACATTTAGTCATAAAAATAATAAATGTCGATGAAAATCAGAGAAAATTTTTGATCTCATCTAAAGGTATTAGAGGTAATATGCTTCTACAAAATCTAAAAAATATTTTGGTAGAGCAAGGGAATTAATTATTATGGAATTATCAATAGCTACTTCGACAAAATGGGCTGGTATCGAGTTGTCCAACGAACAAAATATTATTGTAGAGCTTAATTGGTTTTCTG
>CAYTFF010000027.1:2382-8109 GCA_964437045.1 uncultured Dehalococcoidia bacterium | reverse complement strand
AAACATTTCTTTGCGTCCATTTTTGAGCAAAGTGAATTGGTTTTATGAACAAAATCTTTCCGTTTAATTATTGCCTACTATAGAACGTATTAGTAAACAGTTCGATATATCACTAAAAGATTTGACTAAAATAATAGTAGCTAAAGGGCCAGGCAGTTTCAGTGCTTTGAGGGTTGGGATGTCAACTGCCAAAGGGCTTGCATTAGCTTTACGAATACCCGTAGTTGGAGTTAATACATTAGATGTTGAGGCTTTTCCATATAATGGAATTGGCATGCCGGTTTATGCCATGGTTAATGCGGGACGAGATCAGATAGCAGTTGCTAAATATGATTCCTCAAATAAAACAATTAATTCTGTAGAACCTTGGGTTGCAACTATAGAAGAGCTTATTGAATCACTTAAAGATAGAGCTATATTTTGTGGCGAAGGTTCTATATTTAAAAATAAAGCATTTAATTATAATACCAATGAATCGGTATTATGGGTTAATAGAACTAACCCCACCAGACGGGCCAGTATACTTGCATATTTAGGGAATCAGATTAGTATTGATTCAGTAAAAGATTCATCTCAGTTGGAGCCAATTTATGTAAGAGGTCCTAGCATCACAAAATCAACAAAATGGAAATTATAAAATAAATTAGGAGTCTAAATTATGGATAAAACTCTAGTTCTGATAAAACCTGATGGTGTCCAGAGGGGTCTTATAGGCGAGATAATCTCTAGAATTGAAAGAAGAGGATTAAAAATCATTGCCTTGAAAATGACTCAAATGGATCGAACTCTTGCTGAAACTCACTACGGTGCACACAAAGATAAACCATTTTTCGCAGGGTTAGTAAATTTCATAACTTCTAGTCCAATAATAGCAATGGTCTTAGAAGGTAGGGAAGCTGTGAAAAATATCCGCTCTCTTATGGGGGAAACCGATCCTTTAAATTCTCCTCCTGGTACAATAAGAGGAGACTTTGCTTTAGACATTGGTAATAATTTAATACATGGTTCAGACTCTAATGAAACCGCTCAATCAGAAATAAAATTATTTTTTTCTTGTGAAGAAATTATTAGTTATAAGAGAGATTTAGATAAGTGGATCATTGAATCCTGACTATCTCTTGCCCATTACTCCAAAGGTCTTCTAATTGGAATAGTTCTCTTTCTTCTGGTTTAAATAGGTGCACGACAAGGTCTCCATAATCTAAGAGTACCCATCCGGAATCCTCTAATCCTTCTTTGTGATTGAGTTTTACTCCAGTTTTCTTAAAGATTCTTTGAATATCTTGGATTATTGTTTTCATTTGTGGGATAGATTCAACTGTAAGGATTATAAAAACGTCTGCAAAACTGCTAATTTTCGATATATCAAGTAAGACAATGTCAGATGCTTGTTTTTCATCTGCTAATTCTACAGCGATATTAGCGTATTTAAGTGTGTTGCCTAATAGGTGTTCTGTCATATTTAGAAATTATATTTGTATAAGGCCATTTTGGTCAAGAATATTTGCTATAAATTTTTTATCCAAGATATTGTTAAGCTGCCAATCATTAATTTGGACAGCGTCTAATACAATTGAAGGGGGATTAATATTGTGCTAGTCTCTCGTGTAGGAGGATTTTGATTGAATAGAGGTAAAGTAGTGGTTGCTATGAGTGGTGGAGTTGATTCATCAGTAGCTGCCTTGGTTTTAAAACAACAAGGATATGATGTAGTTGGAGTAACAATGAGACTGTGGGCAGTGGAGGATCATAAAGTTTCTCCACTGAATAAAGGATGTTGTTCTTTAGAAGATGTACAGGATGCTAGACGAGTTTGTGACAGACTGGGTATCCCTCATTATCTCCTCAATTTTGAACGGGAATTTAAAGCCCACGTAATAGATTATTTTTGCCAGGAATATGAAAGAGGTAGAACTCCTCATCCATGTTTAGCATGTAACGATAAGATTAAGTTTGATTTCCTGCTTAGAAGGGCAATGTTTTTGGATGCCGACTATATAGCAACTGGTCATTATGCCAGAATATCTCGTAACAGAGATGAGTTTAAGTTATTGAAGGGGATTGATTCGTCTAAAGATCAGTCCTATGTATTATTAACCCTTAAGCAACAAGAATTAAACAAGTTGCTATTACAAATTGGTGAGTATCCCAAATCTGAAATTCGTGATATGGCAGCAGAAGCTGGATTGTCTGTTGCAAATAAACCAGACAGCCAAGAAATCTGCTTCATCCCTGATGGTGATTACAGAAGCTTTTTAGCTGATAAATCAAAACCAACGCCAGGTGAAATAGTAGACAGTAATGGTACTGTACTAGCAGAACATCCAGGTATTCAATTTTTTACTGTGGGTCAGCGTCGCAAGCTAGGGTTAACTGGTGGTACTCAGAACCCAGTGTATGTTATTGAGATAGATCCTGCCACGAACCAAGTTATTGTAGGCGAAGAAGATCAGTTGTATAGGGATCAACTATGGGCTTCACGAGTAAATTTCATATCTGGTTCCATACCGGACACTCCTCTAGAAGTTACTGCGAAAATTCGGTATAAGGCCACGGAAGCAAGAGCCAAAATAGCATCTGGCAAAGAATTGATGGAAATACATTTTGAAAAACCACAGAGAGCTATAACTCCTGGTCAAGCAGTGGTTTTTTATCAAGATGAAGAGGTTTTAGGGGGTGGTATTATTGAAACTAAGGTGCCACTACTAGTATAGGTACATTAAATGAACCAGGAGGGCAACTTATGGAAGTGACTGATTTCATACAACACCACATGGGTATTATCAATAAACGACTTTTAGATAATATAAAAGTTGTTAATTCAGAAGAGTTGTTATGGAGGCCAAACAGTGAGGCCAATTCAATAGCTTTTATATTGTGGCATATATTTCGAGTAGAAGATAATTATATTCAAAAATACATATTGAAACAGGACGAACTATGGAAGAGAAATAATCTTTATATAAAATATAATCTTCCAGAACGTGATACGGGCTTCGAATATACTTCTCAGCAGGTTGCTAATTTAGAACTCCCTGTTCTTAAAGATTTGTTAGATTACCAGTCAGCTGTTAGAGCTGAAACATTGGATTATTTAAAGACCGTCTCTGTAGAAGATTTAAAGTTTGTTCCTAGACCTAAACTTCGGCCAGATTATTCTATACTAAGAATTTTCCAACAGATAATGATTCATGAATTAGAACATTTAGGCCAGATTGATATGTTGTTAGGGTTAAAGCGAGGGAATGAGTAGCTACATAGAGATGGTTTTATTTGGTTAAAAATTGGCCTGATAATAATGAAGAAAATGCCCTATACAATATAGGATATGAATTTGTCGGTGGAGCAGATGAAGTTGGTCGCGGATCTATAGCTGGACCGGTATTAGCGGCTGTAGTTATTCTTCCTAAAAACCTAAAAGGTTCTTGGCAATGGTTGATTAATGACAGTAAACAACTTACACCGACCAAGCGAGAGTACATTTTCAATCATTTACAAGAAAGTGCTCATAGTATAGGAGTTGGAGAATCCAGTGCAAAGGAAATAGATGATTTAGGTATCGCACCTGCAACAAGATTGGCAATTGTCCGAGCACTAGAATCTCTTCCTCTAAAACCTCAATTTCTTTTGCTTGATGCATTTCCACTTCCTGAATCCAAAATCCCTCAGAAAGCAATAGTTCATGGGGATAGTATTAGCATATCTATTGCTTCGGCTTCAATTGTGGCAAAAGTGATACGGGATCGTATAATGACTGAATTTGGAAATTGTTACCCAAATTACGGATTTGAGAAACACAAAGGATATGGCACAAAGGAACATATGATGAAATTAGAATTACATGGGCCATGTAATATTCACAGGTTTAGTTGGAAACCCTTAAGAGATATCAGTTACTAATTGATTAAATATAACTATTTTACTGGTGTTAAATTCTATTTCTTGTGTTAAACTTAAAGTATGTTAACTGATAAAGAGATTTATACAGACAAACCAAGCACTTCACTTATACAATTAATTAATCCGATAATTGTAGCGGGATTATTTGTTTTAGGTATATATAGTGGTGACCCAATGCCGGTCGTTATAGCTGTTGCTATGGGGGTGTTTATTTGGTTTACAAGGCATACACGCTATGATTTATATAGTAATGCCTTGGTTATACGTTATGGAACCCCACGTCAAAGGGCTGTACCTATATCTGAAATAGAGCAGGTTGTCACAGTACTAGGAGGCAAGGGTCTTTTTGTTAAGAGGAAAGGTTCTGGTGGACTCCTTATACGGCCACAAGATATTGAAACCTTCAAAAGCAGATTAGAAGAAATTCTTGGATCAGATAACAGTAATCAAGAACTTGATGTAAAATCTGAAACTTTAACTGATTAAGTAGTTAAACACCTGTAAAATTTATTTCTTCCTTATTTAAATTTATATCCTTTGATATGAGATAATTCATATGCAGTTTGGCATTTCAATCCCAACCAGTCGAGAAGGCAAGGGTTCAAAACCTGGTACAGTTAGCGCACAGGATATAATTAAGCTTGCCCAGGTAGCTGACAACCTAGGGTATGATTCTGCCTGGGCTAATGATCACCTAACTCCATCTAAGCAAATTAGGGCTCTGCATAAGGATATGCCAAGTTATTATGAGGTTATAACTTCGCTTACATACTGTGCTGCACTGACATCCAGAATCAGAATTATTTTGGGGGTAGCAGTATTACCATTTAGAAATCCTGTTTTGCTTGCTAAGCAAGTTGCAACGATGGATGTATTAAGTGGAGGACGTATTACATTAGGAGTTGGTATAGGTAGCGACCGAGAAGAATTTGAGATGTTATATCCAAGAGCCAAAAAGGCTAACAGAGGGATAATGCTGGATGAAAGTCTTGAAATCATACAAATGTTATTTACTGAGTCTGTGTCTAGTTATAAAGGGATATATTATGAGTTTAACGATGTTATCCTTCAACCTAAACCTATCCAATCACCATTTCCAATATATATAACTGGTCGATCATCAAAGACAATTGAAAGGGCAATTAAATTTGGTAGCGGCTTTATGGTGTTTTCTCCTACTGTGATGCAAATGAAGACAAAAGTAGATGAGCTTAAATACAAAGCTGAAAGTTATGGGCGGGATTACTCCACCATTGATACCGTTGTGACCACTACTTTAAGTATAGCAAAGACTAAAGAAGATGCAATAAAGGCATTTCAGAAATCTGAAGGAGTTTGGTCTTCACATACCGGTAATTTAACCCAATCACAATCAATATTGGATATGGCACTCAGTCAGAATTTGATAGGAACACCACAAGAAATATCAGAGAGATTATTTGAATTAAATTCTGTTGGGGTACAGCATCTTTCAATTCGTGGTGTTGCTGCTGACACAACCGATGAATGTATTGAACAATGGGAGATGTTTGCTTCAGAAGTTATGCCAAATTTTAGATAGGACCTTACCGTATTTTGTTTTTTGAATAGTAAAACAAACTGATTTTTAGTTGATGGTAGGTTTAATTCCCAATTTTTCCATTGTCAATTCATAGTCTTTTATCATATCTATAGTATTATAAGTAGTTTCGAAATAAAGTTCATTCCGAGCTTTAGAGGTATCGAGAATATAGTTTACTGGTGGGACTTTTGAAGGAGTGTAGGAATGGCCTGGGCCTATAATAATGTCAGCTGTTGGATGGACCTGTACCACAGCATCAGCTAATT
>CAYTFF010000027.1:0-2372 GCA_964437045.1 uncultured Dehalococcoidia bacterium | reverse complement strand
GTAACGTAATACCATAACCAGGTCCAATGTTAAATACTGAGCTATTTGGTTTTGGTACTGTTAAGGCTGATATTATGCCTCTTGCCGAATCAGCATTGTAAATTGGGTCATGGACTGCATCAGCTCCCATTGGTATGTGAGTGGGTTTATTAGCCATAGCATTTTCTATCATATTACTATGATGGACAAATAGACCATGTCTGATTAATTTTCCAGGCCCTACTGTTGATGCAAAACGAAGGGCTATAAACTCTATACCAAATTGTCTTTGGTACCATAAGCCTAGATTTTCAGCTGCTAATTTTACAATCCCGTACATGTTTAATGCATTAGCGTCAGTGGGATAGCTTTCTGGTACTGGTTTATATTTAGGATGCCAATATTCACCTTGAATTCTTCCATAAATACCTTTGGAACTGGTAAAGACAACCCTTTGTACATTTTGAGAACGTGCTGCTTCCATTACGTTAATCATACCCTCTACACCTGTATGTATAGCTCGTCTTGGGTTTTGGTCTGCTTCTGTATCAAGAATAGCTCCGAGATGGACAATGTGGGTTATTGCGTATTTAGACACAACATTTTTAAGATTTTCATAATTTGCTATATCACCTTTAATAAGTTCTATTTCATTGATTATGTCGCTAATAAAAGTAGTATTGCCACTAACCGTCATTACCACAGGAATATTTCCCATCTCTACTAGTTGACGAGCGACATAATGCCCCATTACTCCTGTGCCACCAATTAAAAGATACTTGTTCATATCAATGTTTTTAGACTATACAATATTAGTTTTTTGACTTTATTAGATATAAGAGTATCATTTTCAATTTAAATACGGCAAGTTGTTAAAACCCAGAAATAAGTGTTAGGATTAGGGGAAATGACAGGTGAATATGAAACTATCGCTGCGGGAAATTCACCAGTTATTCTATCTTTTAAAGAAATCTCGTTTACTCTAGTACTTAGGTCTATTACAATGCTCAATTTACCAATTATACAAGTAATGCAAAACCAAGGAGCCTTTAATGGAACCCCTTTCTAAATGGGCTCTAAAGCTTCCATTTTATTATGGTTGGGTAATTGTAATAGCTGCTGGTATAGTTCTCTTTTTTAGTTATGGCACACAGTATAGTATAGGTGTCTTTTTAGCTGCTATTGAAGAAGATTTACACTGGTCTCGTGCGGAGCTTTCACTAGGGTATTCAATTTATGCGCTTACGTACTGTGTTATGAGTACTATAAGTGGAAGGCTAACTGATAAATTAGGACCAAGACGCGTTGTGCTTGGTGGGGGTTTTTTGCTAGCGGCTGGGTTAGGTTTATCAAGCCAAGTTTCTATGTTATGGCAGTTTTATTTATCTTTTGGATTGCTTGCTGGGGTTGGAATGAGTACAGTTTATGTTCCATGTTCCACCACAATAGTTAGATGGTTTACAAAAAGGCGTGGTCTTGCTCTAAGTTTAACAACTTTAGGGTCAAGTGTTGGTATTCTAATTATTCCAAGTGTTGTGGGAAGTTTAATAATATTGTATGGATGGCGAAGTGGGTACATTATAGTTGCCTCTATAGTATTTGCTGTTGTATTTTTCGTTTCTAGATTGCTTTATAGAGATCCTAAAGATATAGGAATAAAGGAATCCTCAATATCTAATGATACCCACTATGAATCTCAATCGTTCAGTTTTTCACAGGCGTTAAGAGTGGGAAAATTTTGGCATTTTATGTTTGCGATTGTTATTTCCAAATCAGTTGGGTTAATACCGTTTGTCCATCTACCATCTATGATTATTTTGGATCATGGGGATACAATTGCCAGAGGAGCTCTTGCATCTAGTTTAATTGGTGGAGGGGCAGTATTTGGAGTACTTCTTGTAGGACCAATATCAGATCGATATGGTAGGCATGTCGCTGCTATTCTAATGGTTATGGGCCAGACCATGGCATATGTAGGATGGTTATTTTTTCCAGGACTAGTTCATTTTTTTGCTTTTATATATGGCAGCACATATGGAGCGAGCCTTGTTCTTATGCCGGCTATTACCAGCGATTTATTTGGCCGAGCACATGTAGGAGCCATATTTGGAGTGATATTTGCCGGAATAGGGGTGGCAAGTTCTGTTGGGACCTTTGGGGCAGGAATAGCTCATGATATGTTAGGTAGTTATGAATTAGTATTCCAGTTAGGTATACTTGGATCCTTAATTAGCCTTGTCCTGTTCATTTTCTTGAAAATCCCCAAAGCTAAGGAGAGTAATTTATTTAGATGACCAATATTTCAATGCCGACAAACGTCAAAATAACAATTAACATGGAATCAACATTCAATTAATTGAATGTTATAGGTATAAAATATGACCTGTTAATTT
>CAYTFF010000026.1:8822-11781 GCA_964437045.1 uncultured Dehalococcoidia bacterium | reverse complement strand
TATGTCCTACGATATGTCCATTGCCATTTCCTGAGGGGGCTAAAACCTTTTCCTCTCCTCTCATGACAGACGCAGCTTGTAAAACAGCGTCAATAATTTTTACATAACCAGTACATCTACAGACATTTCTTGCTAAATATTTAACAACATCTTCACGTGTAGGATTTGGGTTAGCTATCAGGAGAGCTTTCGATTGCATTATAATACCTGGAATACAGTACCCACATTGTGAGGCTCCACAATCTATAAAAGCCCGCTGTAAGGGATCTAAATCATCTGTGTTCTTTTGATGGCTTGCTAAAGATTCGACTGTAGTTACAATTTTGTTTTCTGCTCTGGATACTGGTAATAAGCAGGCCATTACACCTTTTTTACCAAGTAAAACGATACAACTGCCACATTCTCCATGGTCGCATGCTTTTTTTGCTCCAGTCAGATCAAAATCTTCTCTTAACACATCTAGAAGGGTTCGTTTAGGGTCTACTTCTACCTCTGTTTCTTTTCCATTAATATTCAATTTGATAAGGCGATTTTCAATTAAAGTAGTCATTTCACCCCTCCTTAATCATGTATTTGTATTTGAATTAGTTAAGAGAAATCAATCTTGAGTTTTCTTTTTAATTACTGATAGTATGTTGGTTGGAACAGCTGGCACTTCAAAGATACGCGCCCCTATAGCATTGCTAATTGCATTCAATGTTGAAGGTATACCAGGGCACACCAAAGTGGTTCCCATTCCTTTAGCTCCAAATGGGCCACCATCAACAGGTACACAGGCTGATACCGTTACTATTTCATCGGGTGTATCTTTTATCAATGGAATATTAAGGGATTTTAAAGTTACGGTCTCCCCTGGCACAAATTTTTCTTTAAGAGCAAACCCTAAGCCATGCATTACCCCGCCTTCTACTTGTCCTTCAAAAGCCAGTGGATTAAGAATATTACCAGCATCCGCTGCAAAGACAACTTTAGGTACTTTTACCTCTCCGTTCTCTACATTAACATCAACTATTGTTAATTGAGAGGCATAGCTGAAAACGGGACCTTTTGCAGATTCAGTTTCCTCAAATACCATCCATCCATCATATTTGTTGGGGATATTATTTTGCTTAAAATATTTGGATATTTCTTCTAGAGAAACCGAATTTCCATCATCTACCCTTGATGTTGCCCTGCCATTTTTAACGGTGATATTATCAACTGATTCTTCTAAAAGATCGGAGGCTGCAAGTTTAATAGCGCTTGTGAGATCGAAAGCTGCATTAATAATGGCACCACCTACATAGAAAGTAGTTCTCTGGCCATTAGTAGCTGTTGGATAAGGGGCTAGAAAAGTGTCTCCTACAACAACATTTACTTTTTCAAATGGGATCCCTAATGCCTCAGCTGCAATTTGTGCAATTATTGTGGTGATTCCTTGACCTTTTTCTACAGCTCCTGCTAATGCTGTCACTCGGCCATTATCCTCAAGTACAAGGCCAGCACCAGTTTTACCCAGACTCCAGCCAAGCGATGCACGGGCTCCTAAACGACCTTCGCCGCTTCCAAAAGGACTCTGAAAGTCCTTTTCACCAAGATCTGTGGTACCTTCTGTTATTAGTTCTTTAACCCCTTTGTCTCGTTCCCCTCCAAAGCCTTTCCAGGTGCATGCTAATCCAACACCTCGTTTCCATGGGTATGGTGGAGGATTCGACTTCATATCGTCTAGAGCCTGAGTATAATGTTCCTGTAATGCTTCTAAGGTAGGCTTTGCGCCTACTGCCTCATCCAAAATTTCTCCAGTAACTGTCTCACTTCCTTCAACTACTGCATTTTTTATTCTAAAATCCAATGGATCCATTCCGAGTTCATTAGCTAGCATATCCATTTGTGAATCCCATGCAAAATTAAGTTGAGGCATAGAAGTTCCTCGTAATGGAGAGCTTCTAGGTCGGTTAGTGCATACTTCATAAAGTTTTATATGCGCATTCTCAACATTGTAAGGGCCAGGTACGAAAGTAGCCATTCCTTTAACCTGTGAAGCGGCCTCAAGTATCTCCGGTATTGGTACAAAGCAACCCCCATCTGCTATTAGTTCAGCATCCCAGGCAACTATACGACCGTCCTTTGTGGCTCCTGATCTACATTTAATATGGTACGAGTGTGATTTAGATGATCCTAAAATTGATTCTTCACGAGTATATTCTAACTTCACAGGCTTACCAGTTTTGGATGTCAAGAGCGATGAGACCCCTACATGGATGAAGTCTCCCCTCATCCCGAAATTTCCACCCATTGCTTGGCATATAACACGTACTTGTTCTTTATCTAAACCCAGCATTGATGCTATCCAATCACGTCCAGGGAAAAAATGGTGTAGGGCAGCTCTCACAGTTACACGGCCGTCTTCGTCTATATATGCAAGAGCAGCCTCCTGTTCCATAGCGGCATGTTCCCACGGCGAGGTCCTATAAGTACCTTCCACAATAACATCAGCCTCAGCGAAACCTTTCTTTATACTGCCTTTAGTTACTTCGTTTGCTAAGATGTGGTTTTGGTAGGGTGGATATAATTTAGGTGAATCTGGCTTCATCGCTTCTACCGGATCGTGGACTGAAGGTAGTTGTTCATAGTCAATTTTAATTCGACTTATAGCTTCTATTGCGATTTCTTCTGAAATAGCTGCTACAGCTGCTATACCTTCTCCTTTAAAACGAACCTTGTCATGAGCAAATAAGGACAACTGGGGTCTTCCGGTAGGTGTGTCTTTACGACCTGGAATGTCTTTATTTATGACCACTGCCTCGACGCCATGCATAGCTTCAGCTTCAGATGTATTTATGTTTAAGATATTTGCGTGATGGTGGGGACTTCGAAGGATTTTAGCATAAAGCATGCCAGGAAGGGTGAAATCCGCGGCATATTTAGCTTGACCAACTACTTTAGCCATGGTGTCTATACGAGATACGCTAGATCCTAT
>CAYTFF010000026.1:0-8812 GCA_964437045.1 uncultured Dehalococcoidia bacterium | reverse complement strand
ATTTTACAGGGATGTTATTTCGTATGATTTTAGCAGCGTATATTACCGCATCAATGATTTTGACATATCCTGTACAGCGACACATATTTCTGGAAAGCCATTTAGTAACATCTTCACGGGTGGGATCTGGGTTTATATTTAGTAATCCTTTAGCTTGCATTATCATACCAGGTAAACAGAAACCACATTGTGTTGCTCCATATTCTTCAAAAGCGCGCTGAAGTGGGTCCAATGCTCCTATATTTTCTTTATTCAAAGTACTAGGATCTTCAAGAAATAGAGGGGCTAAACCTTCTATAGTAGTAATCTCTTTGGTTTGAGCTCTAGAAACTGATAATAGGCAGGACATGACTCCCTTCTTACCAAATAAAACTGTGCAACTTCCACATTCTCCATCGTCACAAGTTCTCTTCGCACCAGTTAAATTTAAGTCATCCCTCAAAACACTTAAAAGGGAACGAGAAGGATCTACTTTAAGTTTGTGTATTGATCCATTTACTTGAAGTTCAATCTTATCTTCAGTCTTTACACTGGTCATAAGACCTCCTATACGTGAAAAAAACTATATATCAGTGATTATATCAGGAATGTTCGCAAAGGACACTTATTCCATTCTAATAATTTTCATAATTTGAGCTCCTTGTGAATCAATTTTGTTACTTATTTCGTGTAGAGCATCAAGATTACCACTTATGATATGTCCGATTTTTTGGGTTCGTTTGGAATTTGAAGTGAATTGACTCATGTCAGATTGAACTTCCCCATGTACTATCCTTAATCCTTCAGTATCATCACATAATATATCCCCTCTAAACGTCCCCCTAGCTTCTCTGGGATTATAAAAGGCAATAGCGGTACTACCAATCTGATTATTTTGGAAATCAACGGGAGGCCTCTCTCTTTTTGTTTCTACTTCTTTGGGGTAATTTGGTATTGGGTGCCATACATGAAAGATATTTCCACTACTGTGCATATTTGTTATATAAGCTCTAATAGGGAGTGTTTTAAGGACGGCAGCGGACAAAATCGGAGTACGTTCATCAAATAGCTCAGCAACCCAACTTTGATTCCCGCATTCTATTTTTATCCTAACACCTTGGGGTTCAGGTGATAAAATCTGTAGTTGCTTTCCTTGGTTAATAGCGAGCTTTTTCGTGCCTTCCCATTGAAGGCGCTCGATTTTTCTGGCAAATGAACTAAAATCGCCTTCAATTATACCTATTTTTGTAACTGGCCATCCAGTTCCCATCCAGCGATAATTTCCAGGGGCGTACACGACGTTGAGTTCGCCTGTAATTGGTTCAAATACTATGTCCCCTGGGGCTTGATATGATGAGGGGTTTTCAATATCCGGGTAATTACTTATATCTATACCTAGATTTAAGAGATTACCAGTATGTAATCTGCCACCTGACCAGCGAGAGTGGACACACATACTCTCAAATGGCAACGCCCTTAAAAATGCCTGGCAGGTTAGAGGGGCTGAATCTTCTAGAAGCTTTGCACTGGCTTTGACACCTTCTATTTCAAGTTCAATAAAGCCCATTTATCCTCCCTTGTTACATAATAAAGCAGGCCAAGTCCGTATTGCGGAAACTTGGCCTGCTTTAGAATTCTATCTTAGTTGTTTATTTTTCTAACCAAAGATCACGTAACTTAAGATCTAGGTCAGGAGTACGTTCAAAGTTTCCTACTTTTACATTCATAGCAGCGTACTCAGTAGACCACATATAAGGAATCATTGGGACGTCCTCATGTATCATCTTAAGAGCTTGGCTGTAAAGTTTTTGAGCCTCTCCAAGGTCAAATAGGCCTCCAGCTTCTAACAGCAACTTATTTACTTCTGGATTGTCATAGCGATTGAAGTTGCCTCTTCCACCTGCTTGGAATAATTCACCAATTAGTAGATGAGGATCACCAAGAGGTGTTCGATAACTAGGAAGTATTGAGAAATCAGCATCAAGTCTTCGAGGTGTGTAAACGCCTCGAGATACTGCATCTATATTTACCTTAATACCTGCAGGGGCCATCATAGCCTGAAACGCTTCACATACTTCTGGCCAAATACCGGTTGTCCGGCACATTACTGATGTTTCTAGGTCAGATTGACCTGCGGCAGATAGTAAGCTTTTTGCCTTGTCCACATCATAAGTAAATGGTTTCAAATTCTGGTCCCATGCCCAACCTTGAACTATAATAGTGTCTGCAGGCCTTCCTTCACAAGCGAAGACAGCATCAATGAAACTCTCTTTATCAAAAGCGTAAATTAATGCCTGCCTAGTCCTTTTGTCAGTTAATTCAGGCGCATTCTGATTCACAGCAAAATTATAAGTCCTACCACTATCGTACTTAGAAGTTTTGACGTTTGCGTTGTCTTTTAACAGAGGGAGTTCCCTGGGACTAATCTCCATGATATCAGTTTCGTTAGTACGCAACATGGCCAATCCGGATGTTCCTTCAGGAAGTGGAATGAAGTCTATTGCATCTAAGTAAGGCTTCCCGTCTTCCCAATAGTTATTATATTTTTCTAAGAGTAACCTCTTCTCAGGAACCCATTCTGACATTATGAAAGGACCAGTTCCACCTGGGTATTTACCGTAGTCACCAGTGTGATCAGCATAGGAGTCATATTTCTCAACCTGGGTAGGTGAAGACATGAATCCAGCTATCTCAGCTAAAGCGGCTAATATTGGTCTATAAGGGTTCTTCAAATGTACTGTAAACGTATATGGGTCTTGGACGCTGACACTTTCGATCTGTTCGATCTTTGTTTTGGATATACAAGCTACGCTCGGATCCAAACATCTGTCCAGGTTCCACTTTATTGAATCAGCTGTCAACATAGTTCCATCTTGGAAAGTGACACCCTTTCTTACAGCAAAAGTTACAGATTTATTATCGTCACCAACAGCCCATGACTCAGCCAGCTCTGGCTGAATGTCCAATTCTGTACCTAATTTCACGATCTGATTGAATAACAGATAATGGACTAAGGTTATCGGGTCACCTACTGCGAATTCAGGGTCTGTTGTTTGAAAGGCAGGTGCTCCGACATATCTCTGAACTCCTCCATACGATGGACCTCCAGTATCTGCAGCTGCAGGTGCCTTAGCAGCTGGTTTCGCTGTGGCTACCGGTGCTGGTGTAGTAGCAGTATCATCGTCGCTACCACAAGCAACTGGCAACACCAGCATAGAGCCGAACATAAGTACGACCACTGTCCACTTAAGTAGATTTCGTAATTTCATAAGGTTACCTCTCTAAAATAAAAAATCACGACCAAGTCCCACGCAGTCATATGACGATGGGAAATAGTCTAAATTCATGCGGATTAGCCTATCACTGTATTTTAGGATTGTCAAGGATAATTAGATATTTTATCGACCCATGTTGGCGAGTTGCAAAAGGATTACTAATTGATATTATTATATTGGTTTATATTACGAAATTAGTGATTCTGTATTACGAATTGCCTACTTATTTATTTCAAAACAGATAGTGAAAATAGATTGATAAATATAATTAAACTATAAGTAGTGGTTCATTTTTACAGTCTAATGAAGTTCGTCGCCATTTTGACTAAATTCTGGATTACTAAAGATTCCTATATCTCGTCCCTGATGAACATGCACGATAAACTCATCACGGCTGATACCAGAAGATTCTAGTAATTCGTCATCGATAGTGTCAATTAATTCTTGAATTGAATCTCTTGTGAGCGATTCAGAAACGCATAAAGTTGCATGTACAATGTTTTGGGTATAATGCAAATCTATACTTCCTATAGGATCTTCATCTTCTACAATAGTATATGATTCAGAATAAGGAGTTCGGCATTCACGTTCAAAAAAGAAATTTCCCATTAAAAATCTCCCATCTTATTTTACGTACAAATCTTGATATTAATTTCTGACTTGGCCATTTCCAAATACAGTCCACTTGTAAGATGTAAGCTCTTTCAACCCCATTGGCCCTCTAGCATGTAACTTGTCAGTACTAATTGCAACCTCTGCACCAAGCCCAATTTGGCCACCATCATTAAATCTGGTACTTGCATTCACAAGGACCATCGATGCGTCAATATCATTTACAAATTTCTGTGCTATGGAATTATTTTCAGTTACAATGGCTTCTGTGTGACCAGATCCATGTTTATCTATGTGAATTAATGCTTCCTCCAGGGAGTCAACAATTTTTACAGATATTATAAGGGAGAGATGTTCTGTATCCCAATCTTGAGCTGTAACAGCCTTTAACTTCAATTGGCTATCTTTACTAAGGATATCCAGAGC
This sequence comes from uncultured Dehalococcoidia bacterium, assembly GCA_964437045.1. GTDB lineage: Bacteria > Chloroflexota > Dehalococcoidia > Lucifugimonadales > CAYTFF01 > CAYTFF01. The sequence continues at coordinate 4,520 of CAYTFF010000026.1, read as the reverse complement.
TTTTTTATCGCACCGAATCTCAACTGATGCGCCTAATTTTTTAGCTATGCTAGGCAAATAAATATCTGCAATATCTGAGTGAACCAAAAGTGTATCTAGGGCATTACATACACTAGGTCTTTGCACTTTTGAATTGTGAACGATTTCCACAGCTTTTTTATGGTCTGCCAAATTGTCCACATACAAATGACAAACTCCTACTCCTCCTGTAATGGATGGCATTTGAGCAGTTTTGGAGACAAACTTGATAAGATCTGCTCCTCCTCTAGGAATCATTAGATCAATAAATTCTTTCATCTTAAGCATTTCAGTTACAGTTGTCCTGTCAGTAGGTTCTACTAACTGGACAGCATCCTGTGGAACGCCAGCTTTAGATATTGATTCACGTATCAATTTGGCTAAAGCTGTGTTTGAATTAATAGCCTCGCTACCTCCACGTAGAATAACAGAATTACCAGATTTAAGGCATAATGCAGATATATCCACAGTTACGTTAGGTCTACTTTCATAAATTGAACCAATAATGCCAATTGGTACCCTCACTCGACCCACTTCAAGCCCATTGGGTAGGTTACGTTTATCAAAAGTCTCTCCTATGGGATCGGGTAGATTGGCAACATTATGTACACCTGCAGCTATAATCTTTAGGCGCTCTTCATTTATTAAGAGGCGGTCTATTATATCCTCGTTAATTCCATTGGTAGTGGCAAGACTAATGTCATCTTTGTTCGCTGAGATAATATCTGCGCTTTTCCGTTCCAAATCTTCTGCAAGATTGGCCAAAGCCTGGTTTTTAACAGAAGTTGTTAATTTAGCTAACTCTTTCGCAGCCACGCGAGAAGCTTTGCCTATTGATTTTAATTGTTCTGTTATTGTTGGCATTGGTGTACCCTATTTAATTCTAATTCTGGACTTAATGTAATTACTTTTATTTTGCTAATGTCTAGATACAAGTATACATGGCAAATAGTGTAATGCGGTCTATAGCAATATCATGTTATTCTTATGGATTACCTCATCTCCATACTTATAGCCTAGAAGGCCCTCTATTTTATTAGAATGCTGACCTTTTATAATATCAATATCATTTGAGTCGTAATTGCATATACCACAAGCTACTCTTGTGCCATTGGTGTTGAATATAAGAATAACGGTGCCCCGCGTAAATGGACCTTTAACTTCTATAATTCCCGTACCTAAAAGACTACGTTTTGCTTGTCCCAGAGCATCCACTGCACCTTTGTCAATAACTAGCCCAACTTCTTTTGAGTCAGAGAGACGACTTAACATCCATCTTTTTCTGCTCTCCATTTTACTGGATACCGCTTCGAAAGAAGTTCCAATACTTTCACCTTTGGCTAGGCGTATTATAATCTCTGTCTCTCTTCCATTAGCTATCGCTACCCTTACTCCTGATGCCGTTGCAAGTTTAGCGGCTTCCATTTTTGTTGTCATACCACCTCTACCTTGGAGCCAGGCATTGCCAGCTAGATCCTCTACTTCTCTATCAATATTTCGTACTACTGGTATTAATTTGGCATCGGTATTACGTTTTGGATCAGCTGTAAAAAGTCCGTCGACCTCTCCTAGTATGGCTAATAAGTCGGCATCAATAAGGTTTGCAACTAATGCAGATAGATTATCATTGTCGCCAAAGGCTTCAATGGCTAATTCTTCCACAGCTACTACATCATTTTCATTAACTATAGGAACAACTTGAAATTCTAATAGAGATTCTAACGTATTTCTTATATTCAAATAACCAAGCCGATTTGCAATATCCCGTCTTGAAAGTAATGACTGTGCGACGGGTATATTGAATTTTGAAAATAGTTGTTCATAAATATGAACAAGTCTACCTTGGCCAATTGATGCCAATACCTGGCGGTATGGTATATCTTTTCGGTTTGTGTGTCCTTTAAGGATTTGTTGTCCTGCAGCAACTGCTCCTGAGGAAACTAAAATCACCTCTGTGCCTGCTTTGTGTAGAGATGCGACTTGGTTTACAAGGGAATCCATAATATCTAAAGCTAGATTTTCTTCTCCACCTGTCAGTAAGGCTGTCCCTACTTTGACCACTATACGCTTGTACATTAACTCATTCGGTTCAATATTTATGGGTGAAATTTTTGACTGAGATATATTTGTTGGTTTCATTTTAATTACATAATCTTAATTAGTTGAAAATATTTTCAGCTAATTATATCAGTTTTACAGATTATCCTATAGGGAAATTTGTGCTTTGATATTGCTGTTGTTGGTGTTATAGTATCCCCCAGATTCAGGGGGGAATTTATTGAAATCGGACAATTTGCAAATTAGACAAGCCTTAGCACAACGAATTCCATTTCATTATGGCTGGATAATAGTGGGTGCGGGCGGGATGGCCTGCCTTGTAAATTCAAGTATAAGGATTTCCTTCGGTGTCTTCGTCGATCCATTAGTTGAAGAATTATATTGGAGTAGGGGTGCCACCTCTTTAGCCTTTTCTCTTCAGTTTATATGTTTGGGTCTATTTGGCGTTTTGGCTGGCTGGATGTTGGAACATTATGGACTTAGAAAGACAATGATTCTCGGGGCATTCCTTTTTACAACTGGCATGGTATTTACAGGATTAATGGATAGTCTATGGCAATTTTATTTGGCTTATGGAGTAATAATTGGAGCGGCGATGAGTTTTTTTTCAACCCCAGTTATTACGACAGTGACTCTTTGGTTTAAAAAGAAAAGAGGACTTGCTGGTGGTATTGTATGGGGGTTACAGGGAATGGGGCCTGTAGTTATGGCTCCTGTTCTAGGTTATGTGATTGGAACTTTTAGTTGGGAAGAAGCATTTATTGTTACAGGGATCATTGGTGGAGTTATTATGCTTCTTATGTCATTTTTTGTTCATAGTAAACCATGGGATATAGGATTAGTTCCTTATGGTCAATCTAAATCATCCAATGGATCAGAGAATAATCTACTAGATGGAAAAGTTGAAGTAGATGAATCACAATTTTTCAAGCATGTTTCTAAGACACCTACTTTTTGGTATCTTACTACTCTACATTTTCTAGGTTGTATAAGCCATTCTTTGATTTTGGTTCACATTGTATCTATGGCTACTTTATCTGGATTGAGTCCTTTAGTTGCAGCTGGGACATTGAGCATTCTGGTCGCAGCCAGTGTGATGAGCCGTTTTTCAATGTCTGTTATGACGGATATCATAAGTTCAAAAGGTGTAATGTATCTCTCAATTGCTATTCAGTCGGTAAGTATTCTTGGATTGTTTTTTGTATCTGATGCATGGAGTTATTACTTAGTAGCAGCGATATTTGGATTTGGCTACGGTGGAGAAATGGTTGGATTTCCATTTATTAATCGGGAATATTATGGTAATGCTCCAGTAGGAAGGGTATATGGATTACAAATGTTTGGCGCCTGTTTGGGCATGGGAGTAGGAGGCTGGGCTGGAGGAGCTATATTTGATTGGACCGGGGCATATACTTTAGGGATAGTTTTAGCCGCAGTTACTGGGTTTATGTCATTGATATTGATAGCTCCAGTGAGGCCACCTTCAAAGCAAGAGTTGAAAGTTATTCTTGGGTCAGAGATTCAAACAATATAAGCTCCATAATTCTTACGATGTCTATGAGTAACAAAGATAACCTAAAAAATAATAAGGAAGATTATCTTAGATCACCAGATACTCGTGCATTACCGAGGTCTTTTTTCAATTCTCCTTTATCCAAAGATATAAATAATATTTCGGCTGATGTTGCTTTTTTGGGAGTTCCATTTGATCAAGGCACCTTAAATAGGCCTGGGGCTAGATTTGGTCCAGATGGAATTAGAGACGTTGCAAATATCTATTCGTTTCTAGATCCATGGGAAGATAAGGAAGCACAGGGATATTTTGACATTGATGCTGGTGGGATAGAACGTTTAAAGGGAGTAAGTTTTATAGATTGCGGGAATGTAACTATTTTGCCTTCAAATGTAGATGTTAATTTTGATAAAATTACAAGATCAGTTAATAAAATTGTCCAACAAGGTGCTTTTCCTGTGGTAGTGGGTGGAGACCATTCAATAACCTTCCCTATAGTACGAGCATTGGAGAAATTCAAGCCGTTGGATATTGTTCATTTTGATGCTCACCAAGACTTTACTCATCACCTTCAAGGGGTAAAACTTTTTCATGGGAGTCCTATAAGACGAGTATCTGAGCTTGATTTTGTAAATAATATCACCTCTTTAGGAATAAGGCATGCTCGTAAACAAGTATATGCTGATACTCTCAGTAGAGGAGTAAGGACAATAACAACTCACCAAATGAAAACAATGGGACCAGTTGAGTCAGCTAGACAAATTCCCAAATCCAATAACATTTATATTACTTTAGATATAGATGTTTTAGATCCGGTACATGCTCCAGGGACTGGCACCCCCGTAATTGGTGGGCTTACTTACTTTGAGTTGCGCGATACCTTGCTAGAGGTGTGCAAACGGGGCAGAGTAATTGGAATGGATCTTGTGGA
>CAYTFF010000025.1:0-12154 GCA_964437045.1 uncultured Dehalococcoidia bacterium | reverse complement strand
CTTGTCTGGTAGAGACTCAAGGTTATTGGTTATAGCAGGCCCTTGTTCTATCCATGATATTTCTGCTGGTAGGGAATATGCCAGTCAATTAAAAAGTTTAGCCGATCAAGTGAAATCTAAAATTTTGGTTTTAATGAGGGTATACTTTGAAAAACCACGAACAACTATTGGATGGAAAGGGATGATATATGATCCCCATTTGAACGGAAGTCTTGATATTAGAGAGGGGCTTAGCAGAGCAAGACAATTTCTTAGTGATGTCTCAGATATTGGCCTATAATGGCGAGTGGGTTAAGTATGCCTGTTGGGATAAAAAATGGTACAGGCGGAAGTATCCAACTGGCTGCTGATGCTATTGTTGCTGCTAACGCAAAACACGGATTTCTTGGAGTAAATGAAAAAGGCAATGCATCTATAGTAGTCACTAATGGCAATCCAAACGCTCATTTGATTCTGCGTGGAGGATCTAATGGACCTAATTATAATAAGTCTTCGGTGGAGCAAGCAATAGGCATACTAGATAATGCTAATATCACAAGTAACTTGATTATAGACTGTTCACATGCTAACTCTAAGAAGCAATTTGAGCTGCAGCCAAATGTATTTCACGATGTTATAGACCAAAGAGTCGCAGGTAATAACAATATCGTTGGAGTAATGCTAGAAAGCCACCTTAATTCTGGCAATCAAGCTCTTAATGAAGCTTCACCTGAAATTCTAAAATATGGGGTGTCTATAACAGATGCCTGTTTGGGATGGGAAGAAACAAAAGATACGCTACTTGAGGCATATAATAAGTTAAATTGATACCAACGTTTAAACTATGTAATAGGAGAGTTATCCCTAAATTAGCTCTTATAAAGATTAGATTTCCGTATTTGAGCAATCGTTTTATTTTTTAATCATGAAGTTCTATAAAGAGCTTGCAAATTATACCCCTAAAGGAAATACAGTAGTAACTATAGGGGTTTTCGATGGAGTCCATAGAGGTCACCTCTATCTTTTGCACCATTTAAAAGAAGAGGCTAAGCGTCTTCGGGCCTCTCCTTTGGTAATCACCTTTTCTACACATCCAAAAGCTACGTTAAAGCCTGATTCAACAATACGATTAATTAGTAGTTTAGAAGACAGGATATCTATATTGAGACTCAACGGTATTGACAATGTCGTTGTGCTAACTTTCGATGAAGCCCTCTCGAAGTTGAAGTCTGATGACTTTATTGACGGCCTTATTCACAACCTCAACATGAAAGGAATGGTAATAGGTCCAAACTTTGCCTTAGGCTACAAACGAGAAGGAAATGCAAAAAAATTGCTGGAGATGGGAGTGGCTAAAGGTTTTGAGGTTAATTTCACAAACCCTTTAGTCAATCTAAAGCAGATGATAAGTAGTTCAGCAATTAGAGAATCCATTAACAAGGGAGACATGGAGTATGCAGAAACAATGCTAGGAAGGCCTTTTTCTATGTCTGGTCTGGTTATTACTGGTGATGGAAGGGGAAGAAAATTATGATTTCCAAATGATAATTAAAAAAAAGATAATCATATAACCATCCATAAAGATGGCATATATGCTACATTAGCACATGTGGATAATGACATCTATTACTCGGCCACCAGTATTGGGGTAAATCCGACATTTGGCAACAACTCTAGAACTGTAGAAACATACCTTATAAAATTTGATGGGAACCTATACGGAAAACAAATAAAACTTGAATTCACAAAACGTATCAGGGGCCAACAGTCTTTTGATTCAGCAAATACACTAAAGCTACAAATGGAGAAAGATGTTCAAAGTACTGCTGAAATATTGAAATCTAAATTTGGAACTGGGATTGACTAATGAGTGTAAACCTAGATGAATATAGTATAGATAGGATTACTAAGAGAGGCGTCGCTGAGATCATTGTAGAAGAGGAGTTCGTCTCACTTATTAAAACTAAAAATAACCTCAGATTAAAGATGGGGTTTGACCCCAGCAGCCCAGACATTCATCTTGGACATGCGGTAGGGCTACGAAAGCTCCGCCAACTTCAGGAACTTGGACATCGTGTTATTCTGATAGTTGGGGATTGGACAGCAATGATAGGAGATCCAAGTGGGCAAACAGTCACAAGGCCGATGCTAAGCCGTGCGGAGGTAAATGCAAATGCAGAAACATACCTCCGTCAATTTTTTAAAATTATTGATGAAAATAAAACCGAAACAGTTTGGCAAAGTGAGTGGTTTAGTAAATTCACTCTTGAAGATGTTCTCGGTTTAACTGGAAGATTTACGGTTGCACAATTCCTGGCAAGGGAAGATTTTTCTAAACGATTCAAGTCTCAACGACCAATCGCTATTACAGAATTCCTCTACCCACTACTACAGGCTTATGACTCCATAATGGTAAAAGCTGATGTTGAGTTTGGCGGAACTGACCAAAAATTTAACCTTCTAGTTGGACGTCAACTCCAAACACTGTTAGGACACAAGCCCCAACAGTGTTTTCTAGTACCTATTATACCTGGGACAGATGGAGTTAAAAAGATGAGTAAAAGTCTAGGTAATTATATTGCTATAGAGGAGAATCCCAAGGAAATGTATGGCAAAATTATGTCAATCCCAGACCATTTAATCGCAGACTATTTCACTCTACTTACAGATATTTCTACAGATGATATAAAGGAAATAACTATATCTATGAACAATAATTCCGTTAATCCTTTGCATATAAAGAAACGTTTAGCAATTGAAATAGTAAGCCAGTTTCATAGCCCGGATTCGGCAAAAGAGGCTGAATCATATTTTACCAAAGTGGTTCAGAATAAGGATTTTACAGAAGAAATAGAGGATATATATATCCCATTCAGCAAATTTGAAGGGTTATCAAATTCAGCGATCCTTGCTGATCTTTCCTTAGCTCCTAGCCGAGCAGCGGCAAAAAGGCTTATAAATCAAAACGCCGTTGAAATAAATGGACAGAAAATTACAGAGGATATTCCACATATAACTTCCATTAATAAGGCAGTAGTAAAGATTGGTAAACGGAAATTTGTTAGAATAATCAATAAGAATGAGTAAGACTCAATTTTGAAGAAAAGATTAAATATACTATCTAGTAATTAGTATATTGGTTAGATAGGAGGATCAATGCAAAATCTAAGAATACCTGGGCCAACACCTTGTCCAGATGAAATATTATATGGCTCAGCTAAGCCAATGATTAACCATAGAGGTCCCGAATTTCAAACTATCCTTTCTAATGTCACTCAAGGACTTAAAAAGGTATTTATGACTAGTAATGATCTTTATATACTAACCGCCTCAGGCACTGGTGCCATGGAGGCAGCGATAGTTAACTGCCTTTCACCAGGCGATAAAGTTCTGGCAATTACTGTAGGAGTTTTCGGTAATCGCTTTGGTCAAATAGCTTCTGCATATGGAGCCAACGTTACTACATTAAGTGTTCCAATGGGCATGGGTGCTGACGTAGAGCAAATCCAGAAAGCTCTTCAAAAAGAACAAGGGTTTAAGGCTGTTATGATAACCCACAATGAGACTTCTACTGGAGTAACCAATGACTTAGAAATAATTTCGAAACTAGTCAAGGAAAAATCTAGTGCACTTCTATTGGTTGATGCGATTAGTAGTATAGGATGTGTACCATTTCCAGTAGACAAATGGGGATGTGATGTAGTAGTAACTGGTTCTCAAAAAGGATTTATGATACCCCCAGGTCTAGCATTCATTAGCTTTAGTGAAAAAGCCTGGGATGCTAACAAATACGCCCAAATGCCCAGGTTTTATTTCGATATTGGAAAAGCTAAAGCTTACTTTGAAAATGGGGAAACCCCCTGGACACCTGCAGTTTCTGTATTTTATGGATTAGAACTTGCCCTCGACCATATGCTTAAAGAGGGAATGCAAAAAATCTATGATCATCATCAAAAATTGGGTGACTTAACGCGAGAAGGGATCAAAGCTCTAGGGTTAGACCTTTTTGCTGAAGAAAAATTTGCGTCTAACACCATTACAGCCGGAAGTATACCAACAGGGCTTGACGGAAAGAAGCTTGTCAGTCTAATGCGGTCAGATCATAATGTGATAATTGCAGGCGGGCAACAAGAACTATCAGGTAAAATATTTCGTATAGGACATTTAGGGTATTGTTCTGAAGAAGATATAAATGACGCTTTATCTGCTCTTGATAGCACACTTAAAAAAATGGGATTCGTTCCTAAAGGTAGTTAACCCACGTGATGCCCGCTCGGATCATAAAATTATGATACTTATCCCACACTAATTATATATGTGGGTAGACATATATAATTAGTTGAATGAACTTCCTAGATGCCACCTATCATGCTACACTTGTATATCAGATTTTCATTTGTAAAGGTATGGTGAATAGTGAACGTAACACAAGTTAAGCCTCATGAATTTTCATCAGAGAATTTAAAGGCAGGAACAAAGGAAAGATTTTTAGTTAATTTAGGCGAGCTAAGTTCAGGAAGTGACATCAATATACCTGTAATAGTAGTTAAAGGACGTCAAGATGGCCCAAGAGTATATATTGGGGCTGGATCACATGCAGAGGAAGCTGCGGCAGTAGAAGCTGTGAAGAGGTTTGCATCAAAAATAAATCCTGATGATGTTTCTGGGACCTTGGTAATAGTACCCGTTCAAAATGTTCCAGCGTGGACTTTTCGATCTGTACTCTTTCCTCTTGATGCCCCAACATCTGGATCAGTTAACATTGGAGGCTTGAGAAGTGGGGATCCTGAAGGAAATATGACTGGGCGTCTTCTTTCAATACTAACTGATAACATTGCTACAAATATAGACTTTGGGATAGAGATGAGGGGAACTCATCTTGATAGCATGAACTATCCGTTCACTACTTTATGTTACGACACCACTGAACCAGAAGGCCGCGCCAAGGAACGGAGAGAGCTGTGCCACAAGGTTGGAAACGAACTTATTCGCTGTAATCCAACGATACCAGGAGGTATCCTCTGGATTTTAGATCAACGCGGGGCCATAACAACAGCAGTCGAAGCAGGTGAAGGTTGGCGTAATCTAGAACCATTCCCTTCTATAATCATCAGAAGTATAAACAATTTCTGTAAAGCTACTGGGGCCATTACTGGTGAAATAGACATGCCTGAAATTCAAGTCGAATATACAAAATTGGCGAATGTATTCACTACAAGGGGGGGAATGACCCATGTGTATGTCAAGCCTGGCCAATATGTCTATAAAGATGATCTACTAGGTGAAGTAACCAATTTATTTGATGAAGTGATTGAAGAGGTAAAGTCTCCATTCAATGGTATTGTGGGACGCTGTACATTGCTTCCCATAGTAGCATCAGGGGGACGTTTTTGTAACGTTGCTGAGAACAATGATGGTGAACAGTGGCAAAACCGCAAAGTACCTGAACTGGAGAAACAGATAAGATTCTCAGGCGAACCGCGTGTCCATAATTAAATTATGGTGCTAACTATAATAAATTGAAAACCAAGCCTGTGGGTAGCTTGGGATAGAAATAGGTTGATTTAGGGGGTAATCTATCTCCAATAGTAACTACTTCCCTAAACAAATCCATTGGCATAGGCCTAAGTAGTATAGCCATTTGTTGTTCTTTCCCCTGAACAAGTTCTATAGCCTCTTGGCCTTCATGAAGGAAAGAAACCGCCTTAGATTCCCGGTGTTGTCCTAATACAGGCTTGATAACAGACTCACTAAGGAACATTGGCTCAGATCTTTCAGCGCTACTAGTATTTGAAGCTAATTTCTCTGAATCTTTCAATTCTAATATAAAAGATTTCTGTTGGTTTTTAGTAAATATACCAAAGACTATTTTATCGTTGGATTTTTCTTTTAGCTTAGTAGCACAAATTTCGTATATTCTTTTTGGTGAATTAGATGATGATTTTATCTCTTCAATGTCGAAGATTTGTAGTATTTTATTCCAAACATTTTTATTTTCCTGTTCAGAAAGCCCACCGATTATTCTATGATACGGGGAAATAAGTAGCCCCTTATCCTCCATAGCTACTAGGCTCATCATGACAAAATTTGCGGGAAGTTCTGAAGAAGTTAACCTTCCTACGCTCTTTAAGAAATCTCTATATTCTAATGCTGTTTCATACCTATGATGCCCATCGGCCAAATAGACTGCTTTACTAGCCATAGATTTTTGGATGGTATCAACCAGATCCTTGTTCGTAATTACCCACATTCTATAAGACATTGAATTATCGATGGGTTCTGTAGAAATATCTGGTTCATTTAATGCCTTTATATTGTATATAATACTTTGAATATGCCCATCTGTATCGGAATAAAGAGTTAGTAGGGAACTGAAGTTCGCATTACATGCCTTTATAAGAGCCAACCTATCCTGTTTTGGCCCTGGAGTGGTGTACTCATGTGGGAATATTGATCCGGCACCAAATTCCTCCAGACGAACACGGCCAGTAATACAATGTCTAGTTTGATTTATCCCCTCTAAAAAGAATGATTCCTCAATCAAGTACATACCAGGACATTGTTCTGGTACTAATACCCCTTTGTCTTGCCATTCATCAAAAGTCTTCGCCGTACGAGTGTATCGGTTGTCAATTTCTGTATCTCCCTGACTTTCTTGTGCTAATTCTAAACGGACGGCATTGTAACTATTTCTCTCATATAAGGTCTTCTGTTCAAGTGGCGAAAGAATATCATATGGAGGGCTAATTAAATTACCAAGAGAATTACTAAGACTATTATTGTATCTACGCCCTTTGAAGGGCCTCACATCTACCATTTAAAATATCCCCCAATCGAATTATACAGATTATGCCAAAAATTGTTACCATTAACGTAAAAAGCATATATATTTATTTTATAATAAATTTTTTTATTTAAAATAATGTAATCTAAACTCCATCTTGGCAACAATGACATTAAATATTACAATTCTTAAACAGCAAGTATCTCTATATTTAAGGATGGCACATATGACTTTTGGAATTAATATAAAGAAAGGAACTGGTGGAAAACTGATCGAATTAGAATGTACCCACCAAAATGGACTATTGTATGTAGTTGCAAATGAGTCTAATTGGGTTTGCCCTGAAAAGTATTTAGAAGCCCATACAATAGCTGGATTCTTTGGTGAACTAATCGATCTTGAAAACAAACATGTGAAGGAGCTTATGCAAAAATGGGGCTTATACTTCAGGCGTAGGCCATTAAAAGACAGTTAATAGGAGTTGAAATTGCTTTCCAACCCGCTGAGAAGATTTTTGAATAAAGTTAAATCTTCTATCATTCCAGAATTAATTGTAATTGGTTTAGGTAATCCTGGTGAAAAATATACTAGAACTCGGCATAACCTTGGATTCATGTGTATAGATCACCTATCAAAAATTCATTCGATATCTCTGTCCGATCGCCGCAGATATGCCAGCTTAGGTAATGGAAATATTGAGGGTATACCTGTAATTATTGCAAAGCCTAGGACATTTGTTAATGGTAGTGGTGATGCTGCTCTTTACTTAACTACGCGATATAAAGTTACGCCTAAAAATTTGCTCGTGATTTACGATGACCTAAATCTTCCACTTGGAAAGATACGATTGCGTGCAAAAGGTTCTTCAGGGGGACATAATGGGCTCAAATCAATTTCAAATGCTCTAGGTTCAAATGAGTTCCCCAGAATCAGAATAGGCATAGGGCAACCCTCTGATGTTGGTACACAGGTCGATTATGTATTGGATACCTTTAGTCCAAAAGAACGAGAAATAATAGATAAACAAATCAAATTGATTGAAGATATAATAAAAAATATACTGACTAATGGATTTACTATTGCTATGAATAAGTTCAATTAATATTGGTCGCCTGATTCCATTGATCAGTAAAATACTAAAAAATAATTTAACTGTTTTTGTATTTACCTTGATTATGATGTCCATTGCCTGTAATGAGACTACATCAAAAGTTACTCCAGATAACCAAACCGTATCAATTGCACAGACAAATACTCCTTCTCCCACAATCATTTCTGCCCCTCCCCCAAGAGATCTTTATTCTCTTGCTGAACGACTCAACCCTGGCTATACAGATCTAAGTCATGCGCAGATAAATTCCGATAATATACCATTAGTAGAAGGCTACCAAGATCAATTTCATGTAGTTGATCTTTTGACGCTAAAAAGCTATACAGTTTCTGCCAACCTCGTAAAAGTCAGTGATCACGCGTACTGGTACGTAGAACAAGGCCTAAATGTACCAAAAGCTGATATATCACATGTAGCAAATATATTTGAAACCTCTATATATCCCTCAATTATTAAATCATTTGGCTCCGTTTGGAATTCCACTCCGTTAAATAATTCTCGTATCTCTATACTTCACACGAAACTTAACGGTGTAGCTGGGTACTATAGTTCTCCTGATGAATATCCTAAAAAAGTCCACTCAAAAAGCAATCAACGTAAAATGCTTTATATGGATATACAAACCTTGAATTCTAATCCTCAAGCCTATTTGAGCACCCTTACGCATGAGTTACAACATGCCATTCATTGGAATATAGACCCTGATGAGGAAACCTGGGTTAACGAAGGTCTCTCTGAACTTGCAGTTTCAATAATGGGTTATCAGCCAGCGTTTATTTCTACCTTTTTGAGAAATCCTCAAACTCCACTTACAATTTGGCCTGCAAATACACGTTCTACTGCTGCACATTATGGTGCAAGCACATTATTTTTCAGCTATTTATTTAGGCACTATGGTAATAATGAAACAATCAAAGATTTTGTAAAGGATCAGCATGATGGTATAGAGGGAATTAATTCATATCTGTCTAATAAAGGAACATCTATATCTTTCCTAGATGTTTTTAGGAACTGGGTAGTTGCTAATTATATAAATTCATCAGAGGGTATTTATTCAAACTTCGCCAGTCATAGAGATGTAAAAACTCTTGGCACCATCAGTACATATAGAGAATTAAAAGGAGCCGTCGGGCAATTTGCAACAGACTACATAAACCTAAGACCTCCTAAAGGTAAAGCTCTAATTAAATTTAAAGGGGATATACAAGCTAATATGATCCCAGTTGCGCCTCATAGTGGAGAGTATTGTTGGTGGAGCAATCGAGGAGACTCTATAAATTCTACCCTTACTCGGAGTTTCGATTTATCCAATCTTGATACAGCCACCCTTGAATTCTGGGCTTGGTACGAAATTGAAGAATTATGGGACTATGCCTATATAGAAGTATCCGAGGATAGTGGTAAGACCTGGAAAATCTTAGATGGTCAATACACATCCTTAGAAAATCCAGCTGGTAACAGTTATGGGCATGGTTTAACTGGTAATAGCAAAATTTGGGTAAAAGAAACCGTGGACTTAACTCCATTTTCAGGCCAAAGTATTTTATTGCGTTTTGAATATGTAACGGATGATGCAGTAAATCTACCAGGACTATGCATAGATGATATTTCTATCCCAGAGTTAAATTACTTAGACAATGTAGAACTCAAAGAAGACTGGCAGGCAGACGGTTTCATTAGAATAGACAATATCCTATCACAAACCTACATAGTTCAAATTATAGAAAAATCTTCTCCACCCATCATTAACCAGATTATACTTAATGACCAACAGGAGGGAGAGTTTATTTTTGCGGCCTCAAATTCCAAAGGTGTTGATATAGTGTTAGCTGTATCTCCTACAACCCCCCATACTTCTGAAAAAGCCTCTTACAAAATTTCACTAGTTAAAGTTGAATGATATATATTAAATTCGCCATTTTCAGATCAAACACTGGATCTCTTCAACAATCATCATAATATTGAACACATATAATACATCTGCTACACTGACCTACAGATTTTGAGGAACCTTTTACTAATTCAGAATTGGAAATTCCAACAGCTATTGCCTTATTGGTTTACCACCAAATAACTGTCGTCAGGAAAACTATTGACTAACAAGCTAAGCAAAAAAACCGTCTTACATTTAACTCAACTGGTTAAAATGAGTATGTCAGAAACAGAGATAAAGTCACTCCAAGGCCAGCTCTCGGTCATCTTAGATAATTTTCAACTATTAAATGAGGTTGATACTGAAGGGATTACACCCACGGCCCATGCGACTGATATAAACACAGTAATGAGGGAAGACATTCCAAAAAACTCTCTATCCACAGAAGATGCATTAAGTAATGCCCCTCTAAAAGAAGAATCCTTCTTTCGAGTTAAGGATGTATTAGGGTAAAGTTGACCATCAGGCTATAACATTTTCGGCAAATAATATCTGAGCGATTTAGAATTAACTAATTGCTACACATTAAAAAGGTTTTTAGGATTCAATTTAAAGTACCTGTGCATTCGAAAAAGGCTCATGAATATGAACATTACAAAGCTGACTATACACGAAGCAGCAGAACTTCTTAGCAACAAGAAAATTTCTTCGGTTGACCTAACCAAAGAATCATTGAATCAAGTTTCTAACGTAGATCCACAAATTAAATCGTTCATAACAGTAACGGAAAATGTTGCATTAGAGCAAGCACAAAAAGCTGATACCCTTATATCAGAAAATAGGCAATCTCATTTAACAGGAATACCTATGCAACTAAAGGATAATATTTGTACCAAGGGTATACCAACTACTTGTTCCTCTAGAATGTTAAAAAACTTCATTCCTCCTTATGATAGTACGGTATACAAAATTCTTAAGAATATAAATGGAATCCTTATTGGTAAGGGGAACCTAGATGAATTTGCTATGGGATCGTCCACAGAAAACTCTGCTTTCTTCACCACACATAACCCCTGGGATTTCAACCGAGTACCTGGAGGAAGTAGTGGAGGACCCGCTGCTTCAGTTGCATCAGGACAAGTTTTATACTCACTGGGCTCAGATACAGGCGGAAGTATTCGACAGCCTGCCTCACTCTGTGGTGTTGTTGGGTTGAAGCCGACTTATGGTTTAGTCAGTCGCTATGGGCTTATTGCTTTTGCCAGTTCTCTTGATCAGATAGGACCTATAACCAAAGATGTCAGAGATTCAGCATTAGTTCTTGAAGCCATAGCTGGCCACGACCCATATGATTCCACCTCTTCCAATAGGCACATCCCGAATTATTCCAAATCATTAACCGGTAAAATTAAGGGTTTGCGACTAGGTATACCCAAAGAGTATTTTGTTGACGGAATGGAACCAGGTGTAAAAAATAGTATTGATGAGTCAATTAAGGTATTAACTGATCTTGGGGCATCTGTTGAGGAAACTTCTTTACCTCATACAAAATATGCTTTATACGTTTATTATATTATTGCTCCTTCAGAGGCCTCTGCAAATCTTGCTCGCTATGACGGAGTGAAATATGGCTTTTCAGTACAAAAGGCATCAACAATGTGGGAAGCTATGGAGGATACAAAGGGGCAAGGCTTTGGCCCAGAGGTAAAACGACGGATAATGCTGGGAACTTACGCACTCTCTGCTGGGTATTATGATGCTTATTATCTCAAGGCTCTGAAAGTTAGGACTATTATAAGACAGGAATTTATAGAGGCGTTTAAGAAGTTCGACGCATTAGTTACACCCACCTCACCTACAACCGCCTTCAACATTGGAGAAAGGGTAGAAAATCCACTTGAGATGTAGCTAAGTGACATTTGTACCATTCCTGCTAATATCGCTGGTCTACCAGCGATATCTATACCAGCAGGATTTTCTAACGGACTACCTGTGGGCTTACAGTTTATTGCACCACATTTTGGGGAAGAAAGATTATTTAACCTTGCATATGCCTACGAACAATCTACCGAATGGCATAGCAAGCATCCTGGTGATATTTAAATATACCCAAATTATAAGATCTAAATTTACTCCAAAAAGAGTAAACCGAGATTAACAAAATAGCATGTTAATGAATAATAGAAACCCACTCTTAATAAAAGGAGAACATTATGCCTAACAGTAAGCTTATAGGCCTAGTTTTTGACTCTTGGGATGATTTGGACAGAGTATTAAATAAACTTGAGATCCAAGAAGCTATAGAAAGTCCAAATGGTGAAAGTTCTTTCACATGGACTTTAGCTCATGTAACTGAGCAATTAGATAGATGGATCAATGTTATCGCTCAAGACATGTTGCCACATCC
>CAYTFF010000024.1:10711-12210 GCA_964437045.1 uncultured Dehalococcoidia bacterium | reverse complement strand
TCCACAACAAAAAATACAAATGCAGCAGCCAAGAAAATAATCCAGAAAAGACTAAGTTGAGATTTGGAAACATACCCTGCGGCGTCAAAGGTCGACTGAGGTGATTCAGTAGAACAACCAACAGCTAACAATAAAAGGGCCAGCAGACCCCCATATAAAAAAACTGTACGCATGCGCCAAGCGGTCAATATTTGCTCCTTTGCTCGACGTGTTGAATGAATAACTTGAAGTTCATGGTCTCGTTCATAGGCAAAGTGACTGGAGTTTACCAAAGCGATTTTCAGCAGTCAAGTGTTTGTGATAGAATTTACTAACGGAATAATAGCATTTTTTAATTATTAATTATTAATTATTTCCTAGAAGAAATATATTTTTCTTTGCCTAATAGCAAAATAGATACATAATAACCAAACTAGACCCTAGTTATTTATTCAGGTGAATATGCTAATCGAAAGTAAATCAAATAAATCAAGATTTGCTAAATTTTTTGAATATTTAGTTATTTTCACAATATTAGCTATATTTGGCCTAATCGCTCTGGGTGGGGTTGTAAGGGTTACTGAATCTGGTCTTGGGTGCCCTGACTGGCCTCTTTGTCATGGGAGTATAATTCCTCCCTTTGAAAAAACCGTGATGATTGAATATTCCCATCGATTACTAGCATCCGTAATCAGTGTTTTAGTATTAAGTGTTTTTCTTATAGCATGGAAATCCTATAGAAATGACAAATGGGTTTTCCTACCTACTGTCGCATCGATAGGTATCCTTATGTTACAAATAATTTTAGGTGGAATAACGGTTTTAATGGAGCTTCCTCCTCTAATTGTTTTAGCTCATCTGGCTACTGCTGAAGCATTACTAGCATGCATGATATTAATATACCTAGCACTAGTCTTGGGGTCTCCAATATTCACGTTAACCAAAAATAGCATCCCTATTCTTGTTTTAATTACTATTATCACAACATTTGCCGTTATAGTGTCTGGTTCATATGTTACAGGCACAGATACTGGTTCTGCATGTGGTCAATCGTGGCCTCTCTGTTTAGGCCAGATTATTCCAACTGAATCTCCAAAAGCCATGATAAACTCTCTTCATAGATATATAGTTGTAATAGTAACTATCCTAATTACCATTACAACTATTAAAACATGGGGACAAAGACATGATTCACCTTACATAGCAGTCTTAATTCCAATTGTAGTGCTTGTATTTGTTCTACAGATATTTATTGGTGCCGCAATATGGAAACTAACAACTATTTCAACAGGTTTAATAAAAGTATTGCATCTTACTATGGCTACTGCCAGTTGGGGGACAATATTTGGATTATTTATCGTCACATGGTTTAATAAATCAACTAAATTAACTAAATAACAAACCGTAAAAGAGGTATAAATGCAATCTGGTTCAACAAAAGAATACTCCAATTTATCCCGAGGTTTACTGGGAGTTTTTTCGGATTATGTGGCTCTAACTAAGCCTCGGATAATTTTACT
>CAYTFF010000024.1:5808-10701 GCA_964437045.1 uncultured Dehalococcoidia bacterium | reverse complement strand
GCTGGGGCAAATTCTCTAAACCATTATTTTGATAGAGATATAGATGAACAAATGAAGCGAACCAGTAAACGACCCGTTCCAGGTGGAAGAATAAAACCAAATAAGGCTTTCTTTTTTGGAATTATTTTAAATATTATAGCTTTTATTATTTTATATATTTGGGTTAATTGGCTTAGTGCTGTCCTTGTGCTATGTGCAACTTTATTCTATATTTTGATATATACCAAATGGCTAAAACGGACCACGGTACAAAACATAGTAATCGGAGGAGCAGCCGGCGCTGTACCTCCATTGGTAGGTTGGGCTGCGATAACTGGAACATTATCTTTACCTGCCTGGTATCTTTTTGCAATCATCTTTTTTTGGACTCCACCTCACTTCTGGGCATTATCCCTATTAATTAAAGACGACTATGCTGCAGCCGATATTCCGATGATGCCAGTTGTTAGTGGAATAAGTGCAACAACAAAAAGTATTATGATGCATTCAATAATTTTGGTTGCCATTACTATTCTTTTATTTACAACTAGGAGCGTTGGGATCACTTACTTAGTAGGATCGATAATGGCTGGAATAATATTCTTAATGCTAGGTATAAACCTTTATAGAAGTCCCACACTTAAATCTGCTCGGATTTTATATCTATATTCATTAATTTATCTAACATTTATTTTCGCACTGATAGCTATAGATGTAACTCTCTAAATAAGCCCATACCACAAGTAACATTTAAGAATAGAAGCTAGACACTAAATATTTGGTCTTCTGTTTCGCCAATCAGTAGCTTGTTCATAAGAATAAGCCACCCTTAGAACCATTGACTCATCAAATGCTTTGCCAACAATCTGCAAACCAATAGGCAATCCCTTACTATCAAATCCACAAGGCACCGTACAAGCTGGAAGGCCCGTTTGATTAAAAGGCCTAGTAAATCTACCTAAATGCTCAAGTAGTTGTTGGGTTTTCCCCTCTATCTCAATTGTATCTTGTCCTATACGTGGTGCGGTAATTGAAATTGTAGGCGTGAGCAAGGCATCAACGGTTTTTAAAGTATTTACGAAATCCTCTCGTACAACAGACCTCACCCGTTGACTTTTAATATATATATTAGCTGGCAACATCAAACCCAGTTCTAATCTATCTCTTACATTTGGAGTTAATTCGTCAGCATGAACCTTCAAGAGTTGCTCATGGTAATTAGCAGCTTCAGCCATTGAAATATGGTTTTTTAAGTAACTCGAATATTCTATGTGAGGAAGAGAAATCTCTTGAATTATTGCGCCTAATCCAGTTAAAACTGAGATGGCTTTGCCAACAGAATCCTTAACTTCTTTATCAAGTCCATCAAAAAAATAGGTTGACGGGATGCCAATTTTAGTACCACTAATTCCTTTTTTTAATGCCTTAGTAAAATCTGGCACTGGTTCTTTGGATGTAAATGGATCCCTTGGATCATATCCTGCGATGGAATTCATTAATACGGCAGAGTCCAATACATTTTTAGTCATCGGTCCTGGATGATCTTGAGACCACGACAATGGAATAACTCCATAACAACTTACTCTCCCATATGTTGGTTTCAATCCAACGATTCCACAAAGGGCTGACGGAATACGTACTGACCCTCCTGTATCGGACCCCATGGCAGCAGTGCATAGTGACGCTGCGACAGCAGCGCCAGAACCTCCGCTTGAGCCTCCAGTCATATGGTCCAATCCCCAAGGATTTCTACTTGAACCATAATTTGGATTATGATTGGTACCACCCGCTGCAAATTCATGCATGTTAAGTTTTCCAATAATTATTGCACCTGATTGCCTTAATCTTTTAGTTACTGTGGAATCTTCTTCCGGAATAAAATTTACCCAATTAGGTATTTTTGACCCACCTGTATTGTGAACACCCTGGGTATAGTAAAGATCTTTTAGACCAATAGGTATTCCATGGAGTGAACCTCTATAATCCCCATTAATGATTTCCTGTTCAGCCTTCTTAGAATCAGTAATAGCTTGGTCAGCCATAATTGTAATGAAGGCATTAGTTTTATAATCTATTTTCTCGATTCTTTCTAGAAAAACAGATGTGACCTCCACAGGTGAAATTTGTTTTTGTTTAATCAGTTTTGCTAATTCAGTAATAGCCATAAAACATATATTTGATTTATCCATTTACAATCCTCATATAAAGTTTATGAAAGGTGAATAACAGGTTTATTAGTAACAGTATATTAGTATTATTTTTCTAGTCAATTACTGAACCTAAATGTAACCTTGACTTAAATCAACAAGAGATTACAATTATCAAAGAGAATTATCCCTTCTCATTTCCAGCCATATATCTAAAAATTCATAAGTGTAATCTGGAGGAAATTTTGAAATTTGGCCTTGGTATACCAAACTGTAGAGAAGGGGTATTTTATCCCACATTTTTTGCAGGTCCTAAAGAAATCATAGAACTCTCTCAACTAGCGGACCGGCTTGAATTCTACTCTCTTTGGGGCACAGATTTTCTTAACCCCGTACCGTCAATGAATTTTGAGGAAAATACTAAACCTAATTGGTACGAATTGATAGTTACTTTATCATATTTAGCAGCAGCCACAGATAAAATCAGGCTTGCAACCGGAGTAACTTTATTACCCTATAGAGATCCAGTTATTTTAGCCAAACAGGCAACAACTTTGGATCAATTTAGTAATGGAAGATTTTTATTTGGGTGGGGACTAGGACAATTCAGGGAAGAATTTGTAGCAATAAATAATAGAAATCGAACTATCCATAGAGGCAAATTAATGGATGAAATCATGGAATCTCTTCATCTACTTCTTAACAAAGATGGAAAAATTAGTTTTGATGGTGAATATATTGGATTTAAGGATGTGGAAATGCACCCTAAACCAATACAAGAACCAATGCCTATATATATAGGTGGGCATAGCGCAGCCATGGGAAGGCGAGTCGCGAAAGGCGCTACTGGAGTATCATACAGTGCGACTTTACTAAACATGATTTAGATGTAGTAATATCCACGTACCTGTGCCTTGGTAAAGATTTGGAGGATGCAAAGACTAAATTTACTAACACCTATTTGGGTCAACGTTTGCTAAAGAGAATTAACCTTGATACCTTTGTTACCAAATCACTATTCGGTACTCCAAATCAAATATCAGAACGCATAAACCAATTAAATAAAGAAGGCATGAAGCATTGCGTATTGACAAATGTTTGTGTAGATAACTTTAGTGAAATGATGGAACAGATTCAAATTTTTGGGGAAGAAATACTCCCCCAATTTAATTAAATTCAAGGCAAGAAAACAGAAAGGAGAGTATAACCGTTGAAATTTGGGGTGGGTATACCTAATTGCAGAGAAGGAATGTTTTACCCTATGTCATTTGTACAACCACAAGACATAGTTAAACTTGTGCAACTAGCTGAGCGATTAGGATTCGATTCAGTTTGGGGCACTGATTTTATCAATCCAAGCCCTACAATGAAATTTCCTGAAATGGCTAAACCTAATTGGTATGAACTAATGATAACCCTATCTTACCTAGCAGCGGCAACTAAAACCATAAAGTTAGCTGCTGGGGTTGTTCTTCTACCATATAGGGATCCTGTTATCCTTGCAAAACAGGCTGCTACTTTGGACCAATTTTCAGATGGGCGATTTATATTTGGATGGGGATTAGGAGGATTCCGAGACGAATTTTTGTCAATCAAAGGAAAAATGCAAAAAGCCCACAGAGGTAAGATGCTTGAAGAACACATGGAGGCCCTTTACCTCCTTCTAAATAGTGATGGGAAAGTTGATTTTAATGGGGAATATTATGAATTCCATGATGTAGAATTGAATCCTAAACCAGCTCAAAACCCATTACCAATTTTTATTTCAGGACACACGGCTGAAGCTCCAAAAAGATTGGTCAAATGGGGAACTGGATTCTCGGTCTCCTCAAAATTGATTGCTGAGTTTAACGGTAATCTAGGCAATGCTATGACCCATCTTAAAGAATCTATAGCAAAAGAAGGAGCAGATCCCGATATCTATGATTATGAGTTATCTACACAATTAATTATGGCGAATAATTTTGATGAAGGAGTCAAAAAGTTAAGAGAATGTTACCTCGGAAAACGACTAGGAGCTAGGAATCCCATCGAGGCAATTATATCTACAAGCCTTATTGGATCAGCAGATGATATAGCTTCTCAAGCACAAGCCATAAAAGAAACCGGGATTACTAAATGCATGGCTACAAACATAGCAGTAGATAATTTCCCTGCAATGATGGAACAAGTGCAATGGTTTGGAGAGGATATAATATCTAAATTCGATAGATAGATAAATAAATATATATATAAATTAATGTAAGGAGAACTATATGCGTCAAATAGAAATCGAAGTTGGTGGGCAGTGGGTAGAAAACCCAGTAAGTTATCTTCCAGGAGTTATAGGTACAGCTACGCTTCTCGACGACAAAGCCCCTCAAATATGTGAAGCCTTATGGAATGCTCTTCCAATTGAAACACGTACAATCCATGCCTTTAATGCAGGTCAAACTTGGCGAACAGAAAAGAATTTTCAAATTGTTCCAGAGGGAGTAGTAGAAAATTACCACGCCGAATGGGACCCTGGTGACATTGTTTTCTTCAACTTCCCTAAGGCCCCACTGTACAAAATATTCTTTATATACGGCAATGCTAGAGTACCCATAGAAGCAACTGGGTTTATGTCTGTAATAGCAAATGTAGAGTTAAATTTTGATGGGCTTCGTGAAAGATATAAGGATATGATTGTTATTTCTGCGAGTGCTGATAGTGAGCTTACGTTGAGACGTGCAGAGCATAAAGATTTATTCTAATATTCTCCTGGATCTGAAAAATTTGATAAGCT
>CAYTFF010000024.1:3316-5798 GCA_964437045.1 uncultured Dehalococcoidia bacterium | reverse complement strand
GACAATTCGCCGTAAGGAGTAATAATAAAACCAAACTTGAGGTGACAATATGAGAAAAATTGAAATTGAAATTGGATGGCAATGGGTTGAAAATCCAGTGAGTTATCTTCCTGGGGTAATTGGCACAGCTACCCTTTTTGACGATAGGGCTCCTCAAATATGTGAAGCCTTATGGGATGTCCTGCCGATTAGTACAAGAACGATTCATGCCTTCGCAGCTGGACAAACATGGAGAACAGAAAAGAATTTTGAATTGGTAAGTCCTGATGTCATAGAAAACTACCAGGATATATGGGAACCAGGATACATCGTTTATCTAAACAAACCTGAGTTACCGCTTTTTAAAATATTCCTTGTTTATGGTAATGGTAAACCTCCAACTAAAGAAATGTCAGTAATAGGCAAAGTTGATTACAACTTTGATGGGCTTGATAAGATCAGTAGACGAATATTATATGAGGGACCAAAAAACGTAACCTTTAGAAGAAAGCAGTAACTCTGGAATAGCCTTACGCTATAATCAACCATACTGATAATACTTTCTTACGAAAAAGACATCATAGATTGATATGGGGTTACCTGCCCTTAAAGTCTGGTTTGCGTTTATCTCTAAATGCGGTGTTACCAGCTTCGTAGTCTTCCGTACGGTCAAGAAAAGCATGATAACTGTAATAGGTTCTAAGAGACTGTTCTAGACCCTCTCTTTCTCTTAACCGTGCAAGTTCTTTCGTCACTTTCACTGCAAGTGGAGCATTTTGAAGTATTTTTTCAGCTATCTCGTTTACTGTATCTATAAGTTTACTCTTGGGCACTACTCTACTAACTAATCCTATCCTCAATGCTTCATTTGCATCTATAAATTGACCGGTGAGCAGTAATTCCATCATGTTAGAAGAATGTACAGTCCATGGCATTACTAGAGCCCCATACCCATTAATCAAGCTCCATTTAGGCTCCGGGGCCCCAAAAGTTGAATTTTCAGTTGCAATTCTAATATCACAAGCCAATGCTAATTCCAGTCCACCTGCTAAGCAATACCCATCAATAGCAGCAATCAATGGCTTGGATACTTCTCTAGCCCTTGGCCCTTTAGCAAGAAACCCTTTAAGTCTCATATAATCATAATTGCGGCCAACACCCTCACCTTCTTTCAAATCAGCTCCTGCTGAAAAGGCCTTGCCCCCAGCACCTTTAAGTATCGCGACCCAAATATCGTCATCTGCTTCAATTTTCTCCCATGTTTCTTTAAGTGTTACCTGGGTTTCTCTATTTAGCGCATTCATCGATTCAGGTCTATTAATTGTAACGTAAGCTATTTTTCCTTTTTTCTCGAATATTACGGGAGCCATTGTCACCTCCATTAAATCCTCACTTGAGGTTCATTCTATTATATATAATTTAGTGGGACAAATATTAGTTTAACTAATTGCCTCAATTAGCAATTCTTACAAAGTATACCATTAATTATTGATACATCTTTTTCAGACAAGTCCCAATCCCATGCCTTTGCATTAGCTGTAACTTGTTCAACATTTGTAGCCCCGGCAATAACCGAACTAACAGCTGGATTATATAATAACCAAGCAATAGCAAGTTGCGTGATGGTACGTCCATTTTCTTCAGAAAAACGTTCTAAATCTTCTAGAATAGAAAAATTATTTTCGCTAAAAAGGCTCTCTTGATTAGTTGAATCATTAGCGAGTCTGGTTCCTTTTGGGATAGGTTCATTTTGACGATATTTACCTGTTAAAAATCCTCTCGCTAAAGGATAATATGGAAGTATCCCTATACCGTATTTGTTACAAAAAGGGACCATTTCCTTTTCCACGTCTCTTTCTAGCATACTATATTCAGGTTGAGTACTAACAAATGGGTTAATATTCCGCGTTCTAGATACCCATATTGATTCACATATCTCCCAAGTGGAAAAATTAGAACACCCAATATAAAGAATCTTGCCTTGATGTACTAAGTCATCCAATGCCTGCAAGGTTTCTTCAATGTCAGTATCATTATCAGGCTGATGAATTTGATAGAGATCAATATGGTCTCTCTTTAACTTGGTAAGGCTAACCTCAACCTGATCAATTATATGTTTACGTGATGCACCAGCTCCATTTGGGAATCCTCCTCTGGACATACCAACTTTAGTTGCGACTAAAACCGGCTCTGGTATATTTTTTAATACTTCCCCAATATATTCCTCAGATAGACCTCCACCATAAATATTTGCTGTATCAATAAAATTGATTCCTTCATCAATTGCCTTTCGTATAACTTTTTCAGTTTGCTGGTAATCTACCCTAGCACCAAAATTATTGGCACCTAAACCTACTACTGATACCTTCAGCGTAGAGTTACCAAGATTTCTATATCGCATATCAAATCTCCTTCGGATAGCCTATAGATGGTTTTTTGTCTATCCAAGGCATAGCTTGTTCAAAAGCAGCAGATGCAGCTAAAATCGTTATTTCATCCCATG
>CAYTFF010000024.1:2038-3306 GCA_964437045.1 uncultured Dehalococcoidia bacterium | reverse complement strand
TATCACATTCATTTCATCTCCAAATCTTCCAATAATATGAAGTCCTACCGGTAAGCCTTCATTGGAAAACCCACAAGGAATACTTGCCGCTGGTTGGCCTGTCATATTTATCGGGAAGGTAAATGGCAAAAATCCCCAGAAGGGATTAACTTTATTTCCAGAAATAATTTTAGGCCGATTCCCAATATCGAATGCAGTTACTGACAAAGTGGGAGTGAGTAAAATATCATAGTGTTTCATTAATTCATCCATTTTAGACTTCATTAAATGAATCTCTAGGAGAGCTCTAGAATAATCAGCACCAGTTACTTTTTGGGCATGTTCAAAGGTAGTGAGAGTTATTTTTTGAGAGGTTAGATGAATTTTCTCGAATTAGGTTACCAAAAGCTGCATATACGTCAGAGCTAAATATATTGAAAAAGTGGGTAAATGGATCATCAAAGCATAAATCTACTTCCTCAACAATACTACCTAATTGTTCAAATGTTTTAACGGCCTTCAATGTTATATCCATCACTTCTGGATCCACAGAAGCATAGCCAAAGTCAGAACTCCAGCCGATCCTCATACCTTTCACATTTCCATCAAGTGCTTCTGAAAAAATTGGTGCCTCTCTCTTAAGGCAGGCATAATCATTTAAATCAGGTCCTGCCAAAATTTGTAAAAGTGTAACCGAATCTTTAACAGTTCTAGCCATGGGACCTGGCTGAGAAAATTGGCTGAAAGCAGGGGCACCCATACCTCCGTACCTCGGAACTCTACCCTGTGTCGGCTTAATTCCATAAACTCCACAAAAACTCGATGGAATTCTTATAGAACCGCCTCCATCACTTCCAGAAGCTAACGTGCATAAGCCTGATGCTAATGCAGAACCAGCGCCTCCACTAGAACCACCAGCCGTCTTAGAAATATCCCAAGGATTGCGGCATGCATCCCCTAATCTATTTTCTGTAGTGCCGGAAAGCCCAAACTCTGGTGTATTTGTTTTTCCGAGAATAATTGCACCTGAGTTTTTTATCCTTTTGACAACCAAAGTATCACTCTTGGGAATTGTATCTTTGAAAATTAATGAACCAAGTGTAGTACGCATACCTTCCGTCGATTCCAAATCCTTAACAGATATTGGAATTCCATGAAGAGGTCCCAATTCCATTCCATTAATTACAGCTTCATCAGCCTTTTTGGCTGATGCAATGGCCTGCTCATGTGACAACGTTAAATAGGCATTAATAGATGGATTAAACTTCTCTATTCTTTGGAAGAACATC
>CAYTFF010000024.1:0-2028 GCA_964437045.1 uncultured Dehalococcoidia bacterium | reverse complement strand
AACCTAGACTGCTTATTGTAACTAAATAGCCTCTAAAAGGATCTCTGCCAAATGCTTTGACGTTTTTTTTGTACCCTGTTTAATTTGTTGCCTACAGGAAACACCTGAAGCAACAACATCAAAGTCACCATGTTCGTCTCTTATAGCAGGAAACAAGCGTTGATTCCCAATTTTCATGGATATGTCATAATGCTCTTTTTCAAAACCAAATGACCCTGCCATACCACAACATCCAGCATCAATAAGTTTAACAGTAAACCCAGGAACCTTGTTTAAAACTTCAACTGCAGATGACCCTCCGGCAATTGCTTTTTGATGACAATGTCCATGCAGGAGTATATTCCTAGAAGTATGGTTAAATTGAATATCAATTAGACCAGCAGTAGATTGGTCTTGTATAAACTCTTCCAGAAGAAAGGTTTTTTCAGCCACAACAAGGGCTTTGTTTTTTTGTTCTTTGGTTAACAAATCCAGATAGTCATCTCGTAATGTCAGAATGCAGCTTGGTTCAAGTCCTATAATGCTTTTCCCATTCTTTACACATTCATATAAAACATTTACGTTATGCCTAGCATGAGATACTGCCTTATCTAGCATCCCTTTTGATATAAAAGGACGCCCACAACATTTAACATTTGCAAGCTGAATTTTGTAACCTAGTTTTTGTAATAACTTGGAAGCCGCTATACCAACTTGCGGATAGTTATAATTAGTAAATGTATCATGGAAAAGTATAACTTCACCATTTATTGCTTTGTTAAATTCATCTCCCTGCGATCTAAACCATTGAGAAAAAGTTTGCGACGCAAACGGAGGCAAAGCTCTTCTTCGATCCAAGCCAAGATATCTGTCAAGCGCATATTTAATGGGCTTTATATTAACCGTCCAATTGGAAAGGGGAGCAAAAAATGAACCTAAAGCATTAAATGATGCAATATTTCCAAAAATCCTGGATCTGAGCATTAGGCCATTCTCTTGTTGATATTTATGTAAGAATTCTGATTTTATTTTGGTTATATCTACATTAGACGGACATTCAGACTTACAGGCCTTACACTCTAAACAAAGATCCATTATTTCATACATCTGCTTACTATAAATCTCCTTCGTAGGCAGGAGACCAGAAATAACCGCTCTAAGTGCATTTGCACGTCCTCTTGTAGAATGTTTTTCTTCAAGTGTTGCCATATATGATGGACACATTGTGCCACCAGTATGTTTTCTACAAGACCCTATACCAGTACACATTTCAATAGCCCGGGAAAATCCTTGGTCCACTGAAAAATCTAGTGTGGTATCCAATTGCAATACCTTAGATTGAGGACCATATCTCAGATTTTCTGTCATAGGTGGACAATCTATAATCTTTCCAGGATTCATAATTCCTTTTGGATCAAAAACTTTCTTGACATCCCGAAAGGCATTGTACAATTGAGATCCAAACATTTTTTCATTCCACACACCTCTTACGATCCCATCCCCATGCTCACCGCTTAGAGAACCTCCAAATTCCAAGACAAGGTCACTTATTTGCTCAGAAATCGAAATCATCTTATCTAGGCCATCCTGAAGTTTCAGATTAACCAATGGACGTATGTGAAGGCATCCAACACTAGCATGCCCATAGTATCCAGCATATGTATTATGATCTTTTACTATCTGATCAAAACGTCTCACATATTCTGGCAAAAGTTGAGGTTCTACTGCAGTGTCTTCTACAAATGGAAGCGGTTTCGTGTCTCCTTTTATACCCATAAGTAGACCTAATCCTGCTTTTCTAACATCCCATACATTAGCTTGATCTTTTGGTGATATTAGCCGTCTGAAAAAATATCCTAACTTGCCCCTTATCATTCGCTTTTCAAGCCTATCTAGCTTTGCTTCTACTTCCTTTAAAGAATCTCCGAAAAATTCAACTAAAAGCAATGCAGATGGATTACCTTCTAAGAAAGTTAATCTATTTGAAAACCCAATCGATTGTCTGGTCATATCTAAAATTAAATTATCCATCATCTCAATGGCAGATGG
>CAYTFF010000023.1:11556-12325 GCA_964437045.1 uncultured Dehalococcoidia bacterium | reverse complement strand
AAATAAATACCTATCAACTCTAATATTAGATCCTAATAATTTAATTTTAATTTTTAATAAAATAGATTTAATTTTATTTTCATAAAACTGATGTTTTCCAGGAAAAATAAGCTTTAAGATTTTTAAAAAAAAATTTTTTAATAAAATTTTTAAAGTTAATTTTCTTGGCTTGTGGTAAACTATTTTAAATTCTTCAATTGGCCTTAAACGGGAGACCTTTTTTTCTTTTCCAAAATTTTTCATATTTTTTCTTTTAAAGAAAATTAATTATTAGTATTTGCTATTGGTTTGGACATAAATGGATACATCTCTGACAGAGATTGGGGCTCAAACAGGCCGCTACTTTTTTGAAGATAGCCTTGTTTAAATAAAGAATCTTGATTTTCATCAACAAATAATTCGCAAATTATGGGGCCTTTAGTTTTGTTTAAGTATTGGATTGATTGCATAATTTGTTTTGAATTTTTTATGGAAATATATTTAATTTTAAATGACTTGGCTAAATCCTTAAAACGAGGAAAAGTTAATTTTCCTTTTGGATGCGTTCCAAAATATCTTCCATTTAAAAATTCTTTTTGTGTATGTCTAATTGCTAAATAACCATTATTGTTTACTAATAAAATCAAAACATTAATCTTATCTTGAGCAATTGTTTGCAGATCTTGAATGTTCATAAGAAAACTTCCATCACCAATTACACAGATTAACTTATTAAAATTTTTACTTTTCGAAACGCCTATTGTTTCTGCTAATCCAGTTCCCATCGCTG
>CAYTFF010000023.1:8426-11546 GCA_964437045.1 uncultured Dehalococcoidia bacterium | reverse complement strand
AAGAACAAATTATTCTACTATTTTTTTTTATTATTGAACTTTGAAAGCCCGAATATAATGCCGTGCCACCACCATCAACAATCAAACATGTTTTTGTTTTAATTTTCTTTGTAAGTTCGTGAATAAATAAATTTGAGTTTGGTTTTTTACCTTGATTAATTTTATACCAGTTCATTTCTTTAAATTTATTTAAATTTTTCCAATTAAATTTAAATTTTGCTGTTGTTTTATTGGTCCAGTTTAAAAAATTTAATAAATCTTCATTAACCTTAAGATTAAATTTAATGTTCAAATTTTTTAATTGATTTTTATCAATATTGACAATTATTTTTTTTGCTTTAGGTGCATAACTATCATAAAGAGTTGTGGTATGTGGAATACTAAGGTGAGTACCCAAACATAATAATAAGTCCGAATTAAATATAGCTTTATTTGCTCCCCTTTGTCCGCTCATTCCAATAATTCCCAAATTTAAATTATTGGAAGTTTCAAAAATATCTCTACCATTCCAAGTTGTTACAAATGGGATTTTGTATTTTTCAATAAATTTACTTAGTAATCTTTGCTTTTCTGGACCTCTAGCTCCATATCCCAAAATTAATAAGGGTTTTTTTGATTTTTTTATATATTCAAAAATTTTTTTAAAAATTTTTTTAGATTTATTGCTAATTTTTTTCCTAGAAATTTCTTTCTTTAAAATAAATTTTTTGTTAAATTTTATATCTGACCATTGAATTTCCAAAGGTATATCTAACCAAACTGGACCAGGTCTTCCGCTTTTAGCAATAAGTATAGCTTTTTTAATTTCATCTAAAAAATATTTTTTATCATTTACAAACTTAGTATATTTAGTGAGCGGTCTTACAATATCGCAAATATTAACTTCTTGTGTTCCAACTTGTCTTACTTTTTTTCCATATGATACGTGTTGGCTTCTTGCTTGGCCGCTTATAAATATACATGGTACAGAATCTTGCCAAGCTGCCATGAGACCCGTTATTGCATTTGTAGATCCGGGCCCCGTTGTTACGATTGCACAACCAATATTTTCAGTGGCTTTTGCGTATGCAGTTGCAGCAAGCGCCGCTGACTCTTCGTGATGTGTATACGTAATATTTACTCCATGTCTTTCTAAAGAATCAAAAAAATGGACCACTGCACCTCCCTGTAATCCAAAAACATTTTTAATTCCAGTGGCTTTAATTACTTTCGCAAATGCGTCTGTCAGTTTCATTTTCGATATTTTTTTTAAATTACTTTAGGTAAGTATTTGACATGTAATGTTTTGATTGCCCACCATCTGCATGCAATACTGATCCATGAAAAAAAGAAGCATGATCTGAGCATAAAAAAACAATAATTCCAGTAGTTTCGTCCATTGTTCCAAATCTACCTAAGGGGGATCTATCTTTTAAATATTTTTTAGCATGTCTTGGGTTATTTTTTAATATCTTCTCCCAATGGCCACCTTTTGTTAATACTATGCCTGGAGCTACTGCCGTCATAACTATATTTCTTTTTTCTAATGCCAAAGCTCTACCAACGCTTTTTGTATATGCTGTTAGTGCCGCTTTTGAAGCATTAAAGGTCGATGGGCCGCTAATTTCCATACCAGCTACGGAAGTTATATTAACTATTCTTCCCCAATTTTTCTTTTTCATATCGTTAATAAAATGATTGACCATCTCCACTGATGAAAAAAAATTTAATCTCATTACATCTTCCCAATCTTTTAACTTAGAAAATGGATTTTTTTTATTTAGTGTGTGGCCAATATTATTTACCAAAATATCAATATTTCCAAAATCTTTTTTTACCTTTTTATATAATTTTTTTACATTTCCCTTTTTAAATAAATCTATTTGATAAGCTCTATGTTTGTTTTTATTTTTTAAAATTTTGAGTGTTTCGCTTAATGAATTTTTTTTTCTAGAAGTAAATGCTACACTTGCTCCAGATTCTGCAAGCGCTTTTACAATACTTTGTCCTATACCAGTGCCACCGCCAGTAACTAAAGCCTTTTTATTTTTTAAACTAATGATCATTTTTTTAAGAATGTTTTAATTTTTTTTTCTATTGCTTCTGATGATATGTTTAATTTTTTTTGAGCTTCTTTTTGACTTCCAGATTTTAATATAAATTCTGTTCCTGTGTTTAATTTTAAAAATCTATTTCTTAAACCTGTTTCCATAAAATATTCAGAAACTGCACTAGATAAACCACCTATGCTTGTGTGCTCCTCTAAAATTACAATGTTTTTATATTTTTTAAAAATTTTATTTAACAAATTTCTATCTAGTGGTTTTATTGTGTGCATGCTCACCAAACCACAGTAAATATTTTTCTTTCTTAAATTTATTGCTGCTGCATTCGCATTAACAATTACATTACCAGTGGCAATAATGCATATATTTTTCCCATCATAAATGACATTACCCTTTCCTAAAATTGTTTTTGGGACTGTTTTATAAATATTTTTTTCCCCTTTTTTTCCTATTCTTAAGTATGTAGGTTTTTTGTTTTTTATTATATTTCTTAAAAGTGATCTTAGTTCATTTGAATCCGCTGGTGACACTATTTTAATATTTGGAATGCTTCTTAACACACCAACATCTTCTACAGCATGATGTGTTGCTCCCAAGCCTGCATAACTTAGCCCCGATCCTACACCAACTATAATAACTCCAAGGTTAGGATAACAAATATCAATTTTTATCTGCTCAACTGTTTTATAAACATTGAAAGTTGCTATTGTATAAGTTATGGGTATAAAACCTTTTAATGCTAACCCAGCAGCAGTAGTTGTCATATTTGCTTCTGCTACACCGCAGTTATAAAATCTATTTGGATATTTTTTTTGAAAATTATCAAAAAGTTTATAACCAATATCACCTGCTAAAAGAACAATTTTTTTATTTTTTCCTGCAATCTTTGTTATTTCATCAACAAAAGCGTTTCTCATTTTATATCCAATTCCTTTTTTGCTCTTAAAAACTCACTTTTATCAGGAGATCTGTAATGCCATAAATTATTATCCTCCATAAATGAAACTCCGTGTCCTTTCACTGTTCTGCAAATCACAGCTGTTGCTGTAGGATTTTTATTAAATGCTCTAAAAAC
>CAYTFF010000023.1:5732-8416 GCA_964437045.1 uncultured Dehalococcoidia bacterium | reverse complement strand
ATTTTAAAATTTCATTTGTTCTCTGAGTTGCTTGCCACTTATTGCAATCTATAAAAACCATTATATTTTTAATTTTTTTTCCTGTTATAAACATTGCTGCTTCCCACACGCTTCCCTCGTTGCACTCGCCGTCACTCATTAACACAATATGTTTATTTGTTTTTTTACTAATTTTATCACCAAGAGCTATTCCAGCAGAATAAGCTAGGCCGTGGCCTAGTGAACCTGATGAGACCATAACCCCATTTACTTTTATATTAGGGTGTTCTTCTAAAAAACTTCCAGTTTTTGCGTACGTATTTAAGGTTTTTTTAGAAATATATTTTTTTTTTTGCAAAACAACATATAAAGCTGGAGCAGCGTGGCCCTTGCTTAGTATAAATGTTTGTTTAAGATTTTTTAAATTATTAATTTTATTTTTTAACCCTATTTTTGAAAAATATATAAAAACTAAAACATCAATACAAGACAACGAAGATCCCAGATGAGCAGTTTTTGTCTGGTGTACAAGTTTTATAGTTTCGTATCTTACTTGCTTTGCAATTTTAATTAGGTTCTGAAAATTTTTTTTCACAATTTAATTTTTAATTTTATATTTTTTTCATCTGGTGCCCAGCTGGGATAAGTAACATCAATTTCTTTTTTAAATGGGCCAGAATATGTTTCGTGATAAATACACCACTTGGATCTTGGAAATGGCATATGGTAAAATCCTTTGCACATTCTATAAAAAAAACTTTTTTTTGAATTAAATTCACCCATTTGAATTCTTTTTAATAACTTTCCTTTAGAATTAAAAATATAAACATCCATCTCTCCTTTTATTATATGATAAGACTCACTTTTATTGTCAGGATGAATGTGAGGAGAAATAAAACTTTTTTTATATAGGGCAATGATCATTTCGCTAGTTTTATCTTTTATATTTTTATTTAAGCATATTCTTGCTCTTTTTCTTTTATTTGAAAGAGCTTTTCTTTTTATTTTATTAATAACTTGTCTACTTAAATAAACTAAATCTTTTTTATTTTGAATTACGTCTTTACTCATTTAAATTATCCAAAAATTTTACTTTTTCTAAAATTGTTTCGTATGGTGGTCTAAAATAAATTTCTTTGTTTACAAAATTTATTTTACTTCTTAAATGATTAAATCTGCTTCTGGGTTCAGAATATTTTATTTCTGAAAATGGCACTTTTTCATAAAACATTTTTTTTCCATTTTTGCTATTTTTAATTATAAAATCTGCTAATTCAGTTCTTTTAACTATCTGAGAAGATGATAAATGATAAATGTTATTATTTTTTTTAAATATAATCTTATTTATAGCAGACGCTAAATCTTCTACATGAGTAATTGTAAAAGAATTATCAAAAGCCATTCTAGCATTTTTGGATAATAAAGTTTTATAAGTCAAGCTAACAACGCATCTGCTTTCCTTATTTATGCCCACATTCCAACCTGTTCTTAAAATTACTTGATTGTCGTAATTTTTTTTTAAAAATTCTTCCACAATAACCTTAGTTTTACCATAGTAATTTAAGGGATTAGACTTTGAATCTTCAAAATATTCATTTTCTTTTCCATCAAAAATTTCAACTGAAGACATAAAAAAGATTTTAGCGTTGCGCTCTATTAATTGTTTTATCAGATCTATCGTGGCTGAAACATTAATTTTATAAGCAAGCTCTTTGTTATCATATATCCAGCTAGGATTGCTGCGTGCTGACATAATTAAAAAGGTATCTGTGTTGTTAATATTGGGCACTATTTCGGAAATTTTTTGATCAAGTATATTAAATTTGGTCATATTCGGTTTTTTTTTGCTATGATAAGTTGCAATTACCTCATTACCGTTTTTTTTTAGCAAATTATACAAACTTCCACCTATTAAACCCGAGCCACCGATTATTATAATTCTCATAAAAAATTAACTATACACTTTCCAATTACTTTGTTTTTTTTCATATCTGAAAAAACATCATTTATATCTTTAAGTTCAACTTCATGAGTAATATGTTTTTTAATTTTGTACTGTTTCTTTTTTATAAAATTTAAGTATTTCGAAAGATCTTCTTGAGGCTTAAAATTCCCGCCTTTACAACCAATTAATTGCTTTCCAAGATGCAAATCTAGAGTATAAAAATTTGCTTTTTGCTTAAATTTTGGAACTCCAATTAATATTTCCTTACCCGTGTTACTTAAACATTCGTATGCATCAGAAATTACTTTTACATTTCCTGTGCATTCAAAAAAATGATCTACCGAATTTTGGAACTTATTGAATATTAATTTTTTAAAATTTACTTTAGTAGAATTAATAAGACAGCTTGCTCCAAATTTTTTTGCAAATTTTAATTTTTTTTCATTTATATCTATTGCTATTATATTTTTTGCTCCAAAAATTTGGCATGTTTTTATTATATTTAATCCAACCGAACCGCAGCCAGAAATAGCAACCGTTTGTCCTTTCTTTACATTAGCTAATTTATTTACAGCACCAATTGCTGTGCTAGCTGTACAACCTAAAAGTAACAATTCTTTTTTGTAAGATAAATTTTTTTTTAATTTACTTACTTTATTTTCTGAAACTATTGCATAAGAATTAAAAGTAGTTATCGTTCCGGCATTTACTTTTCTACCCCTCCAATTGTATTCTGGACTTTCTGATGGCATGCCATTTG
>CAYTFF010000023.1:0-5722 GCA_964437045.1 uncultured Dehalococcoidia bacterium | reverse complement strand
ATCCAGTGTAATAGCCCGCCATCTCCCATTTTGACCTTAGAAACCGTGGCGTGAACATCAATTACCTCGCCTGTAGCTTCATGCCCCATAAGATGAGGTAAATATTTATCTTTACCTTTTGTTCCAATAATTTCTCCTAATTGAGATCCACAAATTCCTGAATAAAAAATTTTTACTAACACTTGGCCTTTTGAAAGTTTTTTTGGCATAGAAACTTCATCAATCACTAAAGGAGAATTTAGTTTTACCAAAATTGCAGCTTTATTTTTTTTTGGATAAATTATCATTCAAAATATATAAAAGAGTAATCACCTTTATACCCAGAAGATTTAAACCACCACTTCCATTCTTTTGGTGTAAAAAAACATTCACAAGTAACTTGCCAATATAATAAATTTATTCTTTCATTTTCATTTCTGTAAGATTCCACACAAATATATTTATTTTTTTTTCCTACTCTTTGAATTTCAGAAAGAGCTTTTTTTAAATCATAACAGTATAAGTTATGCAGAGTATTCAGGGAAATAATCAGATCAAAATAATTATCTTTGAATGGTAGCTTTTTTGCGTGACCTAATACTAAATTTTTTTTCACTTCTTCTTTAGAGTTTTTTATAGCATAAGATGATACATCCAAACCTTTTACTTCACATTGTGGCAATAATTTTTTAAATTCATGCAGCAAAAATCCTTTTCCACAACCTACGTCTAGAATTTTAGAATTTCTTTTAAGCTTATAGTGCTTTATCATTTTTTCTGCGATTGGTTTCCAGCGTCCATCATAATAATAGCCACCATAATTAATATCTCTTGAACCATCCCAATAATCATAACCCCATTTCTTTGCTTTAACTGCAGCTTCGGCTTTATTTATTTTGTTAACCCTCTCTAAATAGTTTCTTTTAGTTTTTTTGTGATGATCGGTTATAAAATCAATTTCCATAATAGCTAAAATATTTATTTAATTTTTTTCTTTTTCATCCATTTTACGGTAAAGCATGAATCTAAAACTTTAAATTTTTTCTTCTCAAAGTTTTGTTTTATTTCACTTATTGCATCATCAACACTAAACTTTTTTACAAAACCAGTTGATAGAAGTTTTTGTGAATCTTGTCTATATGATCTTATATCATTATTTTTTTTTATAATAATTTTTGATGGGATTACTTGGGCAACTTTTTTCGCAATATCAATAATTTTTAAGTTTTCAAACCCAGCATTATAGAAGCCACCGGGCAAGTCAGGGTGTGATATAAAGTGTTTATATACATTTACTAAATCTTGAATGTGTATATTTGGTCTTATTTGATTGCCGCCAAAAATAGTCATTGATTTGTGTTTTAGAGCTTGAAAAACAAACATATTGACGCTCACATCTAGACGCATTCTTGGAGAATATCCGCATACAGTAGCTGGCCTTATACAGTGAAATTTAATTAGATTTTCATAACTTTTTATAACTCTTTCGGTAATCATTTTAGTTTTGTTGTAAGTAGATATTGGTAATAAAGAAAGATCTTCTGTAACTTGCTTTTCTTTTATAACACCGAATACACTTCCAGAACAAGCATACAAAAATTGTTTAACCTTATTATTAATTGCTCTCTCAATTAATTGTTGGGTAGCTAACACATTAACTTCCCAAGATAGTTTGGGATTTAGTTCAACGCTTGGATCATTTGCTATATTTGCTAAATGAATTACTGTATCAACTCCTTTAAGGGGAATTTTTTTATAATTTCTTATATCTAACTTAATTATTTTAAGATTTTTTTTTGGTAATAAATAGTTTCCAAACCATTGAGTGTCAATAACTGTAACTTTATTTCCAAGTTTAATTAAATCATTTGTTAACAATGTGCCTGTATAACCACACCCACCTGTAATAAGAATATGCATTGCTATTTTGA
Organism: uncultured Dehalococcoidia bacterium; assembly: GCA_964437045.1. Lineage (GTDB taxonomy): Bacteria > Chloroflexota > Dehalococcoidia > Lucifugimonadales > CAYTFF01 > CAYTFF01. The sequence continues at coordinate 3,812 of CAYTFF010000023.1, read as the reverse complement.
ATGTACGTAATTTAGTTTTTCCTTAGATAAATAAATTATATTTTTATCAATCCATTGCAGAGTTTTGTGAATTCCTGTTTCTAAATCTATTTTTGCTCGCCAATTTAATTCATTTTTAATTTTTTTTGAACTCAAGTTATAACTATGATCTTTCCCAATTCTTTCATTAGATACATTTACTAATTTTTCAAATTTAGTCTTTGAAATCCTACAAATTTTTCTAACTAAATTTTTTATAGAAATTATTTTATTTGTTGAAATATGATAAGTATTGCCAATTTTTCCCTTGATGGATATTAAATAGGTAGCTTCAGAAGCGTCATCAACAAAAATGAAAGATCTTTTTGAAAGTCCGCCTCCATGTAAATCTATTTTTTTGCTCATTCTTGCTGATAGTAATGATTTTGGAACAATTCTATAAAGTTGTTGATGTGGACCATAAACATTTGCTGTTCTTGTAAAAATTATAGGTAGTTTAAAATTTTCAAAATATTTATTTAAATGTATATCCATAGCAGCTCTGGAGATTGCATAAGGCGTGCTAGGATTAAAATTAAAATTTTCTTTTATTTTTCCTGAAGTTGAGCCGTATACTTCAGGTGTTGTTACATGGACAAATTTTTTAATAAATTTGAATTTAGATAATTCTTTATACAATTTAACCTGAGATACAATATTTGTACTGTACCAATCTTCAGGATTTAACCAGCTTTCAGAAACCATTCCTTGTGCTATATAATTTATTATATAATCTGGTTTAAATTTTTTTACTATAATTTTTAGTTTTTTTAAATTTTTATTTATATTTATTTTATAAAATTTAAAATTTTTAAAATTAGGCGAATTTTTGTATGGCAAATATATTTTTTTATATTCATTAGATCTACTTACGCCAATTACACTTTGATTTTTCTTAAGAAGAAAATTTATAAAATTAGATCCTGAAAATGAATTGCTTCCTAAAACTAGAAATTTTTTTCTCATTAAGATTGTAATATTTTATTAAATTTATTTTAGAATATTTTCTAAAGACTTTAAAATTTGTGTTTTGTTTACACTTTCTTTATTTCCCATGCTACTCACAGAATGTGCTCCAGCCAATGATCCTAATAGCAAAGATAAATCTTTATCAAAACCATATTTTAAACATAATGCAATAACTGTTAACATTGCATCACCAGCACCGATTTTATCAACTGCAGTTTTTGCAAAGGCATCGCAAAAATTAAATTTTTTAGTGCTTTTATTGAACAACATAGAACCTTGATCTCCTCGCGTTACAATTAAATTTTTTATATTTTGTTCATTTGATAATCTTTTCATCAAAACTTCATTTTTTCCATTTCTGTCTCTAAGTTCATGTTTCATTTCTGTTTCATTAATAATTACACAATCAACATTTTTGTAATTTCGCATGCTGTGATATCCGCGATTTGCGGCATTAACTTGAGCGTTAACTGCTAAATATTTCGAACGTTTACAAATTAAATTTGATACTCTTTTTGATATAAGGCCATGTCCGTAATCCGAAACAATTACTAAATCATATTTGGATATTGTTTTTTTTAAAATTTTATAAAATATCTTATCTTGTCTATTTGTTAAAATGTCATCATTAATTCTGTAAACGCCTAAAACTTTACTTTTGCTAGCATTGTCTAAAAATCTTCTTTTTAAAATTGTTGGTGAATTTTCTTTCTTTATATACTTAAAATTAACATTTTTAGGTAATTTTCTTTTTATTTGTTCTAGGTAATCTCCTTTTTCACCAACCATAGATAGTAAGGATATTTTTTCACAAAATGTTGATATGTGCCTAGATAAAGCTGCTGCTCCACCAAGATATTCTTCTGTTCTTAAATCTCTTAAAACTAAAACAGGCTCTTTTCCGGATTTTCCTAGAGCATCACAAAAAACATACTGATCAATTATTGTTTCTCCAATGATTAGTACTTTTATTTTTTTAAAATCATCAACAGATTTTTTAATTTTTTTAAATGAGTATTTCTTTTTTATTTTTTTTATTGATTGTTTTTGTAAATTTGAATGAATATTGTCATAATAATTAATAAGTTTACTTGAACTAAAAGTTAATCCTCCTGTATAAAATATTTTACCACCAGTTTTTTTAACAGCATTTATTTCATTTTTAATTTGACCAGAAACATCATCTTGGTGGTTTTTATAATCAGGTCCTTTACAATAAATATTTGGCTTAAATTTTTTGATTACATTTATTGCATTAGGTGCTGTATTTATAGCTACGAAATCAACATGTGATAGAGCTGCTATTGCTTCAGCTCTCAATCTTTCATTAAAGGCTGGGCGCTGAGGTCCCTTATTGACATATTTATCTTGGGTTAAAGTAACTACTAAAATATCACCAAAGCTCTTAGCTTCTTTAAAATGTTTTATATGACCCACATGCAACAGATCAAACACTCCATGACAAAGTATAATTTTCTTTCTTTTTGTTCTTTCTTTATTTAAAATTTTACTTAATATTTCTAATGTAAATATTTTTTGTTTCATCTTATGTATTTAACCAATGCTCCGCACTTTGACTTTTTTAAAAAAGGAAGTCCTTAACAACATTTTGATTTTGCTAGATTGGACGATATAAATAATCTGCTTTATTAGATATCGTAGTAACTAAATTTCCAACTAGAATTTTTAATTTATTTTTTTGTTTATCAAGAATTTCAAAAATCATATTCGTAAATGGTCCTGATATAAATTTAGCTTTATTGCTTATTATTGTTCTAAAAAAAGACTGAGTAAGATATCCACTCTCATTTTCAAAAGATTTACAATATTCAATGAACTTGGTTATTTGTTTTTGATTTTGGTTATACCCATCTAAAAAATATTGAAGACCTTTTGAAGAGCGAGCTTCATTTATATGCCGCGATTCTTTAAATTTTTTATGAAAACAGAAAATATAATTTTCTAATACAAATTTTTCTAATCTTTTCACTTTGCTTCCAAAATTTTGATGATACTCAATTTTTGGTTGATAAAATTTAATCTCCTCACCAAATTTTTTAGTTAACTCTCTTTTAAAAATATTTAAATTGCTTATTTTAATTTTAGCAACAATCCACATATTAACCCTTTATTTCTTTCTTTAATTCGTCATATTCTTTCATTTTTCTCTTCATAAAATTGATTGTGAGATTAGTTTTTTCTGTTATGCCTCTTGGGGTAAGAACATAAATATAGTTGATTTTGTTAGGATTTTTTCCAAAATTTTTCATCTTTATTAAACCTTTAGACTTTAATGCATTTAGACAATAATTAAGCTTTCCTAAACTAAAGCCTAAATCATTAGCTAATTTTCTCTGCGATGACTTTGGGTTATTATTTACACTTCTTAAAATTTTGAGTTTTTCATCTTCTATCATGGTGTTCAATAATTGAACTACTAATTACCATATAGTTCAATATTTGAACAGATAGATATGTTCAAAAAATGAACATTATACTACAAAACAACTATATGTTGTATTTAGATGTAATTTAAACACTAGTTATTTATTTTAGATCATTTTTCTGTTTTAGAATAAAACGAATATCTCTTTTATCTAATTTTACTGGATTATTTAGTAGCCTCTGAGCATTAATACCATCCATTATATTATTCAAACCACTTTTTAAATTTATCCCTAATTTATTAAAATTATTTTCTAAATTTGCTTTTTGTTTTAAATTTAAAAGATAAGTGTCTAAATCAGCAAAAGTTTTTCCACCGATCAAAGAGAACAAAATATTATATCTTTTTTTTAAATCAAAATTACATTTAGCATGTTTAA
>CAYTFF010000022.1:0-12685 GCA_964437045.1 uncultured Dehalococcoidia bacterium | reverse complement strand
ATTGAGAGTTGCAACTGGAAAAGGGTCTCTTGTTATATATCGACTACAAGTTGAAGGTAAGAAGGTAATTGATGCTAGGGAGTTTTTAATGGCTAACCCAAAAATAATTGGGGCAACCTTTGGATAGGGAATTCATTGCCATTAGCAATGATCATTTTTTACAATAAATATCTATAAATAGAGGTGCCCCAATTTTGAAGGTGAGCAGGAATCCCATATCAAGTTCATATCTTGGCATTCTTTTTGTAGTTTTGCTTTTCTCTTTAGGCTGTTTAAATTTAAATTCTGATGGACCTAGTCCAATAGAAAAGATTCAAGCCACACCGACATTTATATCTGCCCCAATCGAAAAGGTGCAGCAAGCTAAGTCGGTGATCAAGCCCCATTTGACTCCAATACCATCTGCAATAGTAAAAAATGAATCGAGTCAGACTAAAAATATTCAAAAGGAGATTAATGACTCTGACTCTTATTTTGGCGTTATAGTTCATAACATTTCAAAGCCTTCAATAAGATATTTCTTAACGGAATTAGGAGTAAAATGGTTTATTGATTTCAAACCAAATTCTTCAAACGTTCCTACTGGATTTAATAAAGTTCCTCATTTTAGCATTAATCAAGCATCGCCTATGGCAAATAGGTTAGAAATTGAGAGAATTGTTAAGAGTGCTCCGCAAGGCTCCTATTGGTATATCGGAGGTGAACCTAATACATTACCTACAAATATAAGTGGCAAAGAATTTGCAGAAATATTCAAGTATTACTATTCTAATATTAAAGCAATTGATTCAACAGCAAAAATAATGAGCCCAAGTATTCTTAATTGGTGGTTTGAATGTACCAATTGTGGAGGGTATATTACAGGACGAGAATGGGTAGATCAGTTTCGTTATACATACAAGGAAAGCTATGGTATAGAACCACCAGTCGATGTTTGGGCAATAGATCTTTATCCACTTGATTGGGGAAATGTTCCTACTGTAAATGCAGATCTAGTAATAGGGCAGTTGGCCGGAGGAAGGTTACCATGCAATGGAGGGAAACCTTATTTAGAGGGTCAACGTAAATATAGCGATGCTGATCTTTTTGATACGGAGACTGAATGCCTGGCCCAGCAGCCTATCAAAGAAGGGTTACGTAGTTATTTAGATGCAATACCAGAGTATAGAAATACGCCCATATGGATAACAGAAATTGCACTTCACTGGGGCTATGAAGGATGGAGCTTTAGCTCTCCCTTTGATCAGGATAGGCCTATTGTACCTGTTGGTCGTTATTGTGAAAGGGAAGTAGCAAATTACATGATAAATATTTTTGATTGGTTAAAGAATAATGCGAATGAATATAAAATAGAACGATGGTTCCAATTTTTAACCTATGCGGACATTGAAAAAATCAATATAACTGGATATGCTGGCATAACCCTTTTTGATGCTCCTGAGATTGGAGCATCTCTAACTAGTATGGGGAAAATATACAGAGACTTAATTAATGATACTGAGATTAGTATTGATTTGTCTAAGCTGCAGGCTTGCCCTTGATTATTCATGGTATCGTATTTAGGATATGATATCATTATCCTGGATCTATAATGCTTCAAGCTGATAACGAATTTAAATATATTTCTAAGGTGAGTGCTGAGGCTATTGGAAAACCTGGCAACAGGACCTTTCGTATAATAGCTGAAACAGGCACAGCATCGGCAATTATTTGGATTGAAAAACAACAACTTTTGCAATTGGCAACAGGACTGAGGCAATTGATTTTAGCGCCGCCTGATAGAGAGGTAACCAGAAATCCACTAGAAGAAATCAAAGATCTTATCAGTCATAATATTGAGTTTCAAGTTGGTAAAATTTCTATTGGAGAAGATCCGGTAACAGGGAACTTGTTTATTGACACCCATAATGTTGATAACCAAATTACTGAGAATGAGATAGCAAGTCTCCGTTTATGGGTTACTAAAAATCAAGCCTTAGATTTTGTTGAGCAAGCAATTGTAGTTTGTGCAGCAGGAAGGCCTGCTTGTGAGTTATGTGGGAACCCAATCGATCAACAAGGTCACATATGCCCCCGTACTAATGGTCATCATAAGGAATTAGAAGAATTGTAGAGGGGATATTTCAGTTGACTAATAGTGGCCGATATACTGCCAGAGCAAATAATCCCCCTTCCTCTTTGTTAAGTAATGGAGAAATAAGATCAATATCCCTTTTGCCTGATGGAAGTAATTACTCCTTTTTGGTAAGTATCGTGAATTCTTCAGGTGACTCTTGTAAGGCTATATACAAACCAAGATCAGGGGAAATGCCTCTATGGGATTTCCCCCTGGGAACACTTTTCAAAAGGGAATATTTAACCTATTTGGTAAGTCAGACCATTGGTTGGCCATTAATTCCCTTGACTGTTATAAGAGATGGGCCATATGGGGAAGGTTCTATACAGCTTTTTATTGAGGCAGTCCCAGGCAGTAATTATTTCACACTTTGGCAAGATAACCAGGATGAATTTAGACGGATATATCTCTTTGATTGTCTAGTAAATAATGCTGATCGTAAAGCAGGGCATTGTATTTTAGGTATAGATGGACATATATGGAATATCGATCATGGTCTTACCTTCCACCATACTTCCAAGTTACGGACAGTTATATGGGAGTTCTGTGGCCAGCCCATCCCAGAAGATTTGTTACTAGATTTGGAGTCTTTCGTAAAATGTCTTTCATCAAATGAAATTTTAAAAGATGAGCTAAATAGAAAACTTTCCAAAATTGAAGTTAATGCCTTAGAAGATCGTGCCAGAATTTTATTAAAGGAGCGTATTTTCCCACAGTTAAGTCCTTATAGTAATGTTCCTTGGCCATGGGTTTGACATTGACTAGGTTAGAGATTCAAAGCTGGTATTACAGCATGATTTTACAGTAGCCTTCTTACTCTAGAAGATAAAAAATCCCCGAGTTTACTTCTTGGTTTAAGTAGATTAGTTGATTTTTTTATTATACCACTTCGTCCAGAAACTAAACTCTTTATTGACCAATCTCGTACTTGCTGGAATGTGGTCTCGCCAGAACGCCAATTAGGAAGAAAGATATGGGAATTTTCCCTGCCTTTATTATTATTATCTTTCGCAATACATTCTCCTCCTGCTTCAAGTAATATAGCAATTCCACCAGCTACATCCCAAATCCGAGGATTTGTATGGATGGTATATTCGAATATACCCTGAGACACTAGCGCTAATTCATAAGCTATACTGCCGGTTGTTCTTGTATCACTAACTGTATTACCTATTCGCTTACTACGAGAATACATTAATCCTAGACTGGCAGGGAATCCAGCTAATTGTAATCCCTCGTAACCAGATAATGCTGGAATCTCAAGACGAGAGTTTTCTATAAAAGATCCGGATCCCTGTCTTGAGTGCAGAATCAATCCCTTTTGTTCGTTTGGCCAGGGAATAAACAGGCTGGCAGCTACTGGGTTTCCTTTATAGAAAACTCCAATAGAGCAAGCATAAATTGGTAGCCTATGAATAAAATTTGTTGTTCCATCAATAGGGTCTATTATCCAGAGGAAGTCTGGGGCAATTGATGTATCTCCATCTTTGTCTTCCTCTGCAACAATACCATGAGTTGGGAACTGGCGATTAATGGAGGACTTTAGAAAAGCTTGAATAGCTTCATCAGCGTCAGTGACTGCATTTGTCATGGCTGAGTCTTTATAAGATACTTTCAGGGTTTGCTGGAAGTATCCTTCCAAAATTTGCCCAGCCTCTCTAGCCATAGCGATAGCTGCGGCTTCGATTTCTATAAGATAATCGGCTTTAACCTCTAATTTAGTATATTGTGACATTATAACTATTACAGTCTAATATATATTAGGTGAGTAGCACAAAGAAAATTAACTGATAAGATATATTCAAAAAGATAGGAGATGCCTGGTGGGTCATAGTAAGTATAAAAAGCCTTATAGGCTGAAAGGAAATGAGAAAAGTAAGATCTTTTTGATTATTTTGGTGACTTTTTTGATTGTGCTTCTTGCATGCAGTCAAAATTCACCCAATACTGATCGAGCAACAGACACAATAAATATAAACACAACAGAATCTGAAATAGGGCGATCTAATCCATTAACACTTTTAGGTACCAGTCCAATAACAAGCTTAATTGGCACAGCCGTTGAATTGTTGGATCAAACAATATTGCCAGACCCAGTGCTTCGAAAACTAGACGCGCCACCTACATTGGCATATGTAAATCTATATTTCACAGGATCTGTGGAATCAGAAATCTTTGTAAAGGTTGTTGCAATCCCAGGGGAAGAAGCTGATCAATGGGTTGTTAAGCGAGAGATTATATCTGACCTTGAAGGGCAATCTGCGCCACCTATATATCTTAATACAATAAAAGTTGGTCTGGCTGATGCTAAAAAAATCTTCCAAAAGAAATTGCCTGATTGTGAAATAACAATTTTGTCCCTTGTTACCCGTGATAGTAGTCTAGTTTGGGAGGTATTTTGTACTAAGGATGTTGGTGAATTGTCTGGCTTGCTTGAAAGTGATACAGGGACGTTTATTACTCCCCCAAATAAATCAGAAAACCCAACTCCCAGGCCTACACCTTTATTGATTAATACACCTACTATTGAGCCTACACCTGATTCCGTTCAAGCTGATCTTCAAAGGGCACGCGAAAAGTATATGAGAACAGCAATAGAAGGTATGTCTAGTTCTCAAAGGATTTGGATAGACGAAGACACTGCAGTATATTTAGCACCAGTAGCTTCCGGAGATTGGACCGTGATGGCTCATCATCTTCCGACATCAGCAGTGATTAGTTATGATCGAGAAGGAAAAGAGATAGCAAGAAATACGGCACATCACAGGGATGGAGAAAAACATGCTGAAATTATGTCTAAAAGAGAGTTCGTAAAAGAAGCAGTTATGAAACTATTTGAACAAGTCACTTCTCCAATAAAATAGAATCTATTGGTTACCTTCCAATAAAATCTGGTTAGAATTCACGCAAGATCTAGAAGGAGGGTTTAGTTAGAAGAATCAGTAAGATTGTTTTTAGCCTCTTCCCACAGTTTTTCCTTTTGTGACATTGTAATATCAGTAAAGGATATACTATTTTGCTTACAGAAATCCTCCATATATTTGAAGCGTTTGTAGAATTTTTCGTTAGCTAGTCTGGTCGCTGATTCTGCATCCACTCCCATCCATCCAGCGAGCCTTACAAGGGTGAAGAAAACATCTCCGATCTCCTCTTCTTTCTCATGTATCCCTTTAGCATCTTTTAGTTCTTGAATTTCCTCATTAATCTTATCTAACACCCCATCGACATTATTCCAGTCAAAGCCAGTACGAGAGGCTCTCAGCTGGATACCTTGACTTCTTGAAAGTGCCGGCATAGTTTTTGGAATTCCGTCCAAAATTGATTTTCCAGTACCTTCCTTCTCCTTTAACTTGATTTTCTCCCATTGTTCCTCAACCTCCCAAACATTTTCAGCTTTAGCATTTCCAAAGACATGTGGGTGTCGGCGCAACAGTTTTTGTTTCGCTCTATGTAGCACATCGTCAATTGTAAAATGGCCAGAATCCTCAGCAATCAAAGCCTGAAATATAATATGTAATAGAACATCACCAAGCTCTTCAGCAAGATCGCTAGCTTCTACCCCATCTATGGCATCGAGGACTTCATAGCATTCTTGAATAAAACCGCCTCTAAGGGAGGTAGAAGTTTGTTTTTGGTCCCAAGGGCAGCCATTGGATCCACGTAATATCCTGATGATTTCCACCATATTATTGAAACTATTGGCATCCTCTTTATCTTTGGTCATAGGCCAGATTATAAGATGAATAATCATCCGTTGACAACCTAATATGGCCGACTTATTATGATTTTGCTATGAGGGAATTTTTAGGCAATAAAATATCTTGGTTCGCTTTGTCTGTTCTTCTCACCTTAGTACTGCCAATATGGCTAGTAACCTCTAATGTGAGATGGGCTGTAAATGATTTAAATCTGTACTCCTTTGGGTTTGAAAAATTTAATATTGAGGGAAGAACTGGCATTTCTAACCAAGAACTTATGAACGCCGCTAGACAAATACGAAGTTACTTCAATAATAAAGAAGAGAATTTGAATGTTGTTGTCGAAATTGCCGGAGTCAATAGAAATATTTATAACTCCAAGGAAATTGCACATATGAGAGATGTAAAGGATTTGATAAATGGCGTTTATAGGCTTCAAGAAATTACCAGTCTCTATATAGTTATTTTGATCATTTTGGGAATTATCACCAGACGATTAACTGTATGGAAATCATTGGTTCGAGCGTGTATTTATGGAGGCATATGCACACTCGCACTTGTTATACTTATTGGTATATTATCAGCCGTTGACTTTGGAAGATTATTTGTGGCGTTTCATTTGGTAAGTTTCAGTAATGATTTGTGGCTACTAGATCCGTCACGAGATATGCTTATTCGGATGTTTCCGGAAGGGTTTTTTATGGATGCCACAATGTTAATAGCCTTTGCTACTATTGTAGAGGCAGTAGTAGTAAGTGGGATAGGTTATGGGTTATTAAGATGGTCTCGAAAATCGTAAGTAGGATTAACTATTAATTGGCTAATCTAGTTTGCACAACCACATGTCCCGCCAGTAGAGCATGGACAGCCGCCACCACCGATGGAAGCCGGCATTCCATTTGAATCTAAACTGAACGAAGCAAAGATCGACAAGGCTCGGTTAGCGGTATCGGAGCATTTTGGACAAGGAGCTGATTGATCAGCAAGACTCATAGGCCTAAGCAACTCAAACCGGGTATCACATGTTTTACAATTGTATTCGTATAAAGGCATAGCTATCTCCGTATAAGGATAATTGGTATTGTAAAACTCCATAATGCTATGGTCAAGTTAATAAAATACTCTTTAGATTTTACAAATAGCTAATAATTCATTAGCTCAAAGTACTTGCATTTGGTTATTTGGATATGTAAAGATAGCCTACAAGAGAAAGGAGGTGAGAGCTTATGAAAACTAATTTACCAACGGGAGAGGCTCTGGTCAGGAGGGACCCCTCTTAGTTAAGTCCCTTTTAACTAAAAGTGAATCTTTAGTAAGAGAGGCTCCGGCATCTGCCGGGGCCTCTCCCTTTTATAGATATTCATTTTCATTGCATTGACACTGTGCTTATTCTGGTGCTAGCATCTCTTTATTATGCAGCATCCTAAATATATAGATGTTAATGGTATAAGGACTAGGTATTATGAAGAGGGAAACGGTGAGCCTCTAATTCTCATGCATGGAGGCCAATTTGCCTCTGATGGGTTAGCCGAAGACTGGGAGCCTAACTTTGATGACCTAGTTAAATCATTTCGGGTCTTCGCTGTGGATATGCTAGGTCAGGGATTTACTGGAAACCCAACGCAAGACAAAGATTATGTAATAGGCAGCACCGTTAAACATATTATAGGATTCCTTGATATTTTGGGTATAGATAGTGCCCATTTCGTTGGACATTCTAGAGGTGGGTATACTGCTTTACGTCTCGCGATGGAAAATCCCAAACGTGCTAAGAGTGTTGTAAATGTTGATAGTGCTTCATTTATACAGGAAGTTAACGAGTTTTATGCTGAAGCTCAGAAAAGGGCGAATCAGTATAAAGATCCTAAAGATAGGATCTGGCAATTTTCCAGGGCTAATTCATATGCAGGAGAACATATCACTGAATCGTGGGTAGAGGCAAAATATCAAGCTCAGCAAACCTCAAATCACAAAGAGGCTGTCCAGAAAATGGAATATTTGGGCGCTCAATTTTCTAAGGATATAAAAGAACGACAACCTGAATGTCATAAATGGGTTAAAGAGGGCCGACTAAATACCCCCACTCTTATAACTTGGGGGTATAATGATCCATCAGCCACATGGGATCCAGTTGGTTTAAAATCTTTGGATTTGATACTACCAAATAATCCTAATTCTCAAATGGTAGTGTTCAATAAAGCAGGACATTATTGTTATCGAGAACAGCCTAAGGCATTTTCAGAGGCAGTTATTGGTTTTATCGAGGGACTCAAATAAAAATCTCTTCACATGGTGAACTTAACGCCGAGATTTTTCTAGTTGGTATGAAAGTTTTTAAAATACTTATAGATTTTTAGCTAGAAACTTCTCAGCTGCCCCAAAGAATTTAAGTCGATTTTCTGGTTTTGCAAATCCATGGCCTTCATCTGGAAATAGGAGATATTTATATGGTAATCCTTTCTTCCTCATCGCTTCCACTATTTGTTCGGATTCCGCTTGCTTAACTCTTGGGTCGTTGGCTCCTTGGGCAATTAAAATAGGTATTTTTATATCGTCTACTCTGAAGAGAGGAGATCTTGATTTAAGAAAATCCACATCCTTATCTGGATGGCATACACGCTTATGGAATGTAGCAATCATAGGTTCCCAGTAGGGTGGCACTGACTTTATTAACGTGATGAGGTTACTGGGCCCAACTATATCTACTGCACATTGGAATAGGTCTGGAGTAAAGGTAGCACCAACCAATGCTGCATATCCTCCGTAAGATCCACCAAAGATCGCTAAGCGACTTGGATCAGCATAGCCTTCCTTAATCGCCCAATTGATAGCATCAACTAAATCATTATGCATTTTACCCCCCCACTCTCTATCACCGGCATTTACGAATTTTTTACCGTATCCAGTAGAACCGCGAAAATTGACTTGGAAGCATAGATAGCCACGATTAGCTAACCACTGCCCACTGGGATCAAAGCCCCAAGAATCTCTAGCCCATGGACCTCCGTGAACATTTAATACCATGGGAAGATTAGAGGCTTTTACTTTCGTAGGGAAAGTAAGGTAGCCATGAATGGTAAGCCCATCCCTGGCTTTAAAAGATACTGGCTGCATATTTGCTAGTGTGTACTGTCCTAATTTAGGTTGATGTTCAAATAGAAATTTCCCTTTTTGCCGCTGTCGGTTGTAACTGTAGAAAGAAATAGGACCGGTATCTTTTGTGAAGCCTACCATCCAAGTGTTATCCGCAGTATCTCTACTGTAAACTGAAAAATCTCCATTATCTAAGTTATTAATGTTTTGAAAATCAAGCTTCAATGAACTGTCAAGAACCAACCAATCGTTACGGGCACGATTAAAAGAAACAGCTTGTATTTCATAATTATCTGGATTTATCATCACTGCTGATACATCGTAGACAGGATCTTCAGCAATTATGTCAACCTTATTAGAGGAAATATCTAATTTAATCAATCTTCCAGTATTGGAATTTCTGGAATCAATTAAATATATACCCATTCCATCTTTTGTAAAGGATAATGGCTGACTTGTAAGAGCATCTTCTGCATCCCAAGTAACCTTAGTGGTCCATTCGGATTCCTCATTATCTCGTACTAACAAGTCAAAACCACCATCAGAACGGGCACATGTAGCGGCTCTAATTTGGAGATTATAATCAGCTTCCCAATCTACGATGTTACCTGGGTTCTTGCAAACAAGTTCAAGGATTCCTGTGTCAAAATTAAGCTTATAGACATCGTGAATCCTTGGATCATCCTTGTTTATTGATAGAAGAATTTTATTCGGAAATTGCTTTACGTGTTCTACTATACGGACCTGAATGTTTTCAAACGGAGTAAGATCGGTACTTTCCAAACTTTCTAAATCTGTGGAATAAAGATGGAAATTTTCATTACCTCCTTTATCTTGTAGGTATAAAATCCGCTTATTATCATAACTCCAAAGATAAGTTCTAATTCCTCGATCCATGTCATGCGTTATAGGCTTATCGTTTTGACTGGTGATTGACCTCATCCAAATGTTCAAAACTTTATTAAAAGGTGCTATATACGCCATCCTTGTCCCATCTGGAGAAATCTTGGGGCTAACTCTTTCCGGATTTCCAAAGAGTACGTCAAGGGGGATTAGAGAAGTATTTGATTTGCTGGACATTTTAAAACTTTCCTTTTATTAAAATTATAAATTGTTTATTGTCAAATAGTATATCAAGAATAGTATAGGATTGACTGAGTTGGGGTAGAATAAACTTTATACTATTTCATGATATCATGCCTTCGATATGGACATATTTCTTATACTAACAGTAGTAATACTTACTTTCTTAGGTGGATGGCTATCTGGCCTTTTTGGAATTAGTGGGGCAGTTGTTACTCTTCCTTTTCTTCTGTATGGTCCTCAATTATTAGGGTTATCGCCAATAGATATAAAACAAGTTATGGCTGTTTCTTTAGTTCAAGGTTTAGTATCTAGTTTTACAGGGGTTATAGTTTATAAAAAAGGTAAATTGATAGACAAAACAATTGTTATTTGGGGTGGAGGCTTGGTTGCATCTGGAGGACTCATAGGTGGGATACTTTCTAAATGGTCACCTGATACGTTGTTATTGTTTATTTTTGGTTCAATGTCAACGGTAGCGGTTATATTAATGTTATTAAATTCTACTGATTCGGAAGAAAATGGAGATAAAAATAGGCTTAAATATAAGATATTAGGTATTTTTTTCCCTGAGGGCCTAATGTCAGGCATGGTTGGAGTGGGAGGAGGATTTATAACAGTACCCATACTTAACAAATTAATGAGAGTTTCTTTAAGACGATCTATTGCCAGTTCATTAGCGATGACCTTTTTTGCAGTTTCAGCCGGTCTAATCGGATAATTTTTGACGGGACAGGTTCCTTTATGGCTTTCTGTTTTTACTATATTAGGGGCTCTACCTGGCGCGAAATTAGGAACATATGTTAATTCTAAACTGTCCTTAGGCAATTTACGTCTAGGATTTATTATTTTATTGGTAATAATTTCAGCACGTATTTGGGTTGATGTGTATCTGAGAATTTTTGACTAACTGGAAAAGTCGATCTTATTTAATTTTACTGAGTGATTGGCTAATCTTTGTCCCTAGAAAGGTTTTTTTAAAGGCTGTGAGGTCTGTCAGTAACTTTTCTAATTGTTGTTCCCACTGGTTTTCCAATTGACTGATATCAAATTTGATTAAATTGTTCCCAACAGTTACGTTTGAGCCAAGCAATTTTTGTAGTGGGATTTTTGCTCCTCCTATTTCCTCCAATGTTCGTATATCTATATTTTTACCATGTCGGTAAATAGACTTTATATTCGCTTCACGTGATAAAACCTTTAATTTTGTAACGTAAAGCAAATTTTTAACTTGCCATGGGATTGGACCGAACCTATCTGTTAGTTCGTTGTAAATGGTATCTAAAACCTTAGGTATCTCTATAACTACCAGTCGTTTATATATTCCCAGACGTGTAGGAAGATCTGATATATAATCCTGCGGTAAACTTGCAGGTATACCTATTTCAATTTTGATATCGGGTGAACCTAGCAATTTCTCAGTATCTATAATTTTAAATTCATCTTGATCAACAATTGATTCCTGTTGTGAGCTGAGTTCTGTTACTGCTTCTGATAGAATGCGGGTATACAAATCGAAACCAATGGCCTGGATGTGTCCACTCTGCTCTCGGCCAAGAAGGGAACCTGCACCTCGAATCTCCAAGTCCTGCATGGCTATACGAAATCCTGCTCCCAACTCTGTGGCAGCCAGTATTGACTTTAGTCTCTTATCTGCTGTTTCAGTTAATCTACGGCCTTCAGGTATCAAAAAATAAGCATAGGCCCTTTCAGAACCACGTCCTATTCTTCCACGTAGTTGATACAACTGAGATAGACCAAACCTATCGGCGCGGTTAACTATTAGTGTGTTAACACCAGCTATATCCAATCCAGATTCAATGATAGTTGTGCAGACAAGGACATCTATTTCCCCTTCGGCAAATCTTAACATCACATCCTGGAGTTGGCTTTCTGGCATTCTTCCATGTGCAACACTTATACGAGCTTCTGGAACTATTGATATTAGAGAGCTTGCAATGGAATCAATGTTGTGTACCCGATTATGTACAAAAAATGCCTGCCCCTGCCGATCGAGTTCTCGTAGAATAGCCTCACGTATAACATCTTTACTATATTCAGAAACGTATGTCTTAACAGGTATGCGCTGTTCAGGAGGTGTCTCCATTGTACTCATATCACGTACGCCAGATAAAGACATGTGTAGAGTTCGTGGGATTGGTGTAGCACTTAGTGCTAAAACATCGACTTCTTTACGCATTTTTTTGAAACGTTCCTTATGATCGACACCAAATCGCTGCTCTTCATCAATGATAACTAGCCCCAGGTTATTAAATGAAATATCTTTTTGGAGTAATCGGTGGGTTCCAATGCAAATGTCCACCTTACCATTGTCCAAGCCTTCTAATATCTCTCTTTGCTCCTTATCTGTGCGAAAGCGACTTAGGGTCTCTATTCCCATAGGGAATGGTTTAAGGCGTTGTGAAAAAGTTAAATAATGTTGTTCAGCTAGAACAGTAGTAGGAACTAACATTGCTACTTGCATCCCGCTCATAACTGCTTTAAAAGCTGCTCTTAGTGCAACTTCGGTTTTACCGTATCCTACATCACCACATACTAGGCGATCCATTGGCTTGGATTGCTCCATATCCTCCTTTACTTCATTAATAGTAACTATTTGATCCATAGTCTCTTGATAGGGAAATGAATCCTCTAATTCTGTTTGCCAGATGGAATCGGGAAGTGATGCAATTCC